>JAEDOE010000128.1 GCA_016302095.1 Anaerovibrio sp.
AACTTTCCCTCTGTTATTTATGTTTAGTGATGATATTTTTGCTGGCATTTTTTATTAGCTCTATTTGTTCAATTAACACTGTTCTTCTATCCGTAATGATAAACTTCTCTTTTGCTCACCATGAAGTAAACCGTAATAAAGCAGGTGCACAGCTCTGCCACAAAAATAGAAATCCAGATACCATCTATCCCCAGCCAGATAGGCAAGAGCAGCACAGCTGCCATTTCAAAGCCAAAGGTGCGCAAAAAGGAAATCGCCGCCGATACCAGCCCGTTATTCAGTGCCGTAAACAGTGCCGCTCCCCAGATATTCAGCCCCATCAGCAAAAACGCCAGCACATACATGCGATAGCCATGTACCGTCAGGCTGAACAGCTCCTGATCATAGCCCACAAAAGCTCCTAGCAGAGGTTCAGCCGCCAGCTCCGCCACCACGGTAATAATACCGCCCAGCCCCAGCATCAGGATGATGCTTTTCCTGACCAGATTGTGCAGCTCCCCATGATTCTTGGCTCCGTACTGAAAGCTGATAAGGGGCGCGCTGCCGGAGGCATACCCCAGATAAATGGACATGAAAATAAAGGTCACATACATAATCGCGCCGTAGGCAGCTACCCCGTCCTCCCCGGCTATGGATAATAGCTGATAGTTATACAAAGCTGTAATAATAGATGCAGACAACACGGATACCATGTCCGATGAGCCATTAGTAATAGTCTTGAACAAAACAGGCCAATTCAGCCGCGTGCCGGTTATTTGCAGCAGGCTGCTGTTTTTCCGGGCAAAATATGCCAGCGGCACCATGCCGCCAGCTACCTGGCCAATGGCAGTTGCCCAGGCAGCGCCTGCCACGCCCCATTGCAGCACCACAATAAACAGCACATCTAAAACCACATTGATGCCGCCAGCCAGCAGGGAAACCTTCAGGCTGAGGTCAGGCTTTCCGGCAGCAATAAAAAAACTCTGAAAAATATTTTGCAGCACATAAAAAAACTGGGCGGCAAAAAGGATTTTGCCATACTCCACGCAATAAGGCTTCAGCTGCTCATTAGCTCCCAAAATATCGGCAATCACCGGAGTAAAGATATACCCAGACAGGGAAAGCACCACGCCTATGCCTGCCGTAGCATAAATCAGCAGGGAAAAATACTGATTGGCAAGTGTCCGCTTGTTTTCCCCCAGCTTTTTGGAAATCAGGGCATTGCCCCCTTCCCCGATCATGAAGCCGATAGCAACCGCCACCATATCCACTGGCATCACCAGATTTACCGCAGCAAAAGGTATCTTGCCCACATAATTGGAAATAAAAAAACCATCCACCACGCCATATACTGCCGTGCAGATTATCATCAGAATAGGCGATATGACGAAACGCAATAACCTTTTATATGTAAAATGACCTGACATTTTTAAACTCATTTATCTATACCCTTTCATAACATTCCATTTATATTACTTTATTCTTTATATCATTTTGCATTATTTTTGCCAATTCAGATATAATTTCATAAAACAATACACCATTTTCAACGCCACTTGCACAAAACTTTTTCCAACAAAAATACCCGATGCAATAGCTGTACACAAAGCACAGCCACTGCATCAGGCATACAAGTTCCGCAACAATACTAAAAGACCTTACGCAGAAATATCCACATTAGCTCCACGATACTTATTGTCTGCATCAGATTCCTTCATATCCTTCTGATAAGGATTGTCTTCATTATAATACCTAATCTGGGTATTAGTTTCTCCCCCGGAGATATATGTGCGGCCACATTCAGGGCAAATCGCCGTCTTGAGCTGCACGGAAGCCCTGACAACCTCGCCATTGCCCTTTTCCGCCTTCTGATAGGCGTTGGACACATGCTCCTGCTCATGCCCCATCACCACTGCCGCAGCAGACTCAGGAGCTATATGGCCAGCAGCCTTGAAGGAAACCATCTCATCGGAGCCATCCCGGTATTTGCGGTTCTTGCATGTCTCGCATTCCTCCGGCGTGGACTTGCGCCCATTCAGCTTTTTCTTCGCTTCCTCCGGAGAAAGAGAGCCATCTCTTTCCTGCTCCTGACCATTTACCCCATAGGCATTGTCAGACGCCTTGTTCAGCCAGTCCCAGGCACTACCGCCCTGGGCACCAAAAATGCCACTTACTGCCATGATTTCACCTCCTGCTCCTATCCTGCGCAAAATCGCACCCCGGCTACTTTGCTACTTTGCTGCATTGCAGACTCGCTGCCTTGCTGCGCTGCAAACGATTCTGTAACTGATAATTAGCTGATAATTAACTGATAACATTATACTAAAAAATTTGCCTGACGGCAACTATGGCAATTGAACCTGCTCCTGATAATTCCCCAGCATCCTGCTGATGGTTTCCTGCATCTCCTGACGGAAATCCGCCGGCTCCATTACCTCCAGAAATTCCGCCTGGCTGAGAAACCACATCTTGGCTCCCCTGGTATACACCTCCGCCTGCAGCACGGTCCCACGTTCATCCTGAGATACAACCACGGCATTGGGCAGCCTGTCCAGCACTGCCTCCAGGGACTTGCCCCAGAAACGGAACTTGACCTGCCGCAGCTCTCCGGTGCTCATGAACTGGATTTCCTTGCGAAACTCTCCCGGCTGAAAGCGGCTGGTATACTCCACATGGAAATGCTCCGCCAGCACGTTGCACTCCCCTATGCGGTCAAGGCGGAAGGCTATCGGCGCACTTTCCTCCACCTGCGCCAAAAGATAAAAGTACATCTCCGAAAACATGATTCCCAAAGGCTTTACCTTGATACTCTCATAGGCTCTTGCACCAACCCTCTTGTACTCCAGCAGCACATATCTCTGCTGCTGCTTCGCCTCGCTGAGCTGCCACAGCAAATCCTTGACGGTGTGGGCATTTTCCGTCTGCTTGTACAGGAACAGCTCATTTTTCAAAAGGCTCCTGATATGCTTCTCCGACTCCGGGCTGCACTGCACCAGCATTTTATCCACCAGACGGTTCAGCTCCTCCTTGGTCAGGCCGCGGCTTTCCAGCAGAATCGTTACCAGCAGCAGGATTTCCTTTTCGTGCAGCAGCATATCGCTGCGATTGCGCCAGTAATACTCCTTGCGGATGCGGTTATATTCAATATTGCCATACACCGATGGCGTATAAGCCTCCGCTATATACACCCTTAGCTCCCCGATATCCCGCTGCACGCTCTTTGCCGTAATGCCAAATTCCTGCTGCAAGGCCTTGGTGCTGATGCCGGAGCCCCGCTGCAGCCTGTCAAACATCTGCAAGAGCCGCATGCTTCTATCTGTTTTTCCCTCTGAAAACTGAGTATCATTTGTAGCCATATCCTCACCTCAATAAACCTTTGCCTTTTCTAAAAGAGCGCACTTGGGGCAAAGCCATTTGTACTCCCTGCGGCCGGAAAAACTTGAGACTGCCACACGCCTGATATTTTCCCTGCTATCGCACCTGGCACACTTCTTTTCGCCAAACAGCATCTCAGCCATATCCTTCAGCATATCTATCCCTCCCAAAAATAATTATCACCAATCTTAAACAGAATTATTCATAAAATAAACTAACCAGACCTAATGTTACTTTATGCTCATTTTAGCAAATTCCTTATAAAACAATACGTTTTCATAATGATTATAACAAAATGATTTATAATATACTATCCCCAAAAGGGGGTGGTTGATTGCATTTATCAAGACTTTATGAGCTGCGTGAGGATAACGACCTGAAGCAGCGAGAGCTGGCTGCTCTTTTAAACTGCTCACAGGTCTGTTATTCCTACTACGAACTGGGCAGGCGGGAAATCCCACTGGCACTTCTGATGAAGCTGGCTGACTTCTACAAAACCAGCGTGGACTATCTACTCTACCGCACTGACAATCCGGCTCCATACGAACCATCAGAAAAATATCCCCTGATGTGTGAGATAAGCAAGTAAGGTACAGTCATTAAAACATCAAACATCAAACATTAAACATCAAATCTCACATCTCAAGCATTGCACTTAAAACTCATTTACCTCACCCATGCCGCAGCATATTGGCAGTATGCTGCGGCATTTTCCTTTGGAGCAATTTTATTATACCAAATCACTACCCCAAAATATGTCCTTCTAAAAAATAATTGCTGTAAAATACCATCTTTGCAGACAGCATTTCACAGCAACTACATCATCAACAGCAATATATCTGTTCAATATCGCAATATCTCAATATCATAACATTTCAACATCACAATATTTCAGCATCTTCATCATTCAATCATTCAAGCAGAAAGTCATTATATCCGTTCAATCATTCATCCATTCATTTTCTTCGCCACATATTCCAGCAGGATATGGCCGCTCTTCCTGTTGGTAGCCAGCGGTATATTGTGCACATCGCACAGGCGCAGCAGGGCGTTGATATCCGGCTCATGAGGCTGGGAGGTCAGAGGGTCCCGCAGGAAAATCACAAAATCCACCTTCTCTACCGCAATCAGGGCACCAATCTGCTGGTCACCGCCCAAAGGGCCTGACATCATGGTCTCCACATTCAGTCCATACTTTTCATTAATCAGCGTTCCCGTGGTCCGTGTTGCCACCAGATGAAAATTTTTCAGCAAATCCTTGTGGTGACCAACGAACTCCAGCATCTCATCCTTCTTCTTGTCATGGGCAATCAAAGCTATCGTCTGCATACATTTTCCTCCTTTGCACACTC
>JAEDOE010000129.1 GCA_016302095.1 Anaerovibrio sp.
GCCATATTTCCCAGCTGGACAAGAAGCGCGTGGAAAAGGTTGAGGACTATGTGAACGTAGGCGATGAGCTGGAGGTAAAGGTTACTGAGATTGACCAGAAGGGGCGTGTCAACGTATCCCACAAGGTTCTGCTCTGATAGTTTAATGGGCTGGTAAATCCGCTGATGACTGCGTAACATAATAATATGATTTTGGAGCCCGCAAATAGCTGCACAGATGGTGCGGTCTTGCGGGCTTTCGATTTTTGAGGTGGCTTTTGGATGAAAGAAATTAAACAATCGCCTTCAGAATTGGCCAGGCGCTTCCTGGTCTTTGCACTGGGCTTGGTGTTTATGGGCTTTGGTGTGGCATGCTTGATTAAATCATCGCTGGGCGTATCGCCTATTTCTTCGCTGCCCTATACCTTTGCCCTGATTATCCCGTCAGTGACGGTAGGCTGCTGGACAGCCATCATGAATTTGCTGATGATATTTATCCAGCCGGTGCTGAAAAAGGGGCTGGACAAGAAAATGCTGGTGCTGCAATGCGCTATGACGGTGGTCTTCGGCTATTTTATTGACCTGTCTCTGGAGTGCATGGCGCCTCTGGTGCTGGAAAGCTACTACGCCAAGATAGGCATGCTGCTGGCCGGGTGCAGCATCATGGCATTTGGCACTTATTTCGGCATTATTTCCCGGGTGACGTTGCTGCCCATGGATTCCTTTTTGCAGATACTGGCGGAGAGGATAGGCAGGCGGTATACCAGCGTCCGGGTGGTTTCGGATCTGTGCATGACCACCGTTGCTGCTGTCCTCTGCCTGATTTTTGTGGGGGAGCTGAAAGCCGTCCGGGAGGGAACCCTGATTACGGCCTTTCTCTGCGGCACGGAAATCCGCCTGTTTACTAATCAGCTGAAAGCATTGACCTATCTCCTGCTACCGGAAAACCGCATTCAGAAGGAACGGGAACGCCAGGCTGTGCCGGAGGTGTCGGAGGCGCATTTTGTGCTGACTGTTTCCCATGAATACGGCAGCGGCGGACGGACGATTGCCAAGAGGATTGCCCATGAGCTGGATTTGCCGTATTATGATACGGAAATCATCAAGATGGCTGCCGAGCGCAGCGATTTTGCCGCCGAGTACCTGCATAAGCATGAGGAAAAGATTTCCAGCACGGCACTGTATACCCTGTTTGACTGGTATGCCGGTTCCTTCCCGGAGAATGAAGTGCCGCTGCCGGAGCAGATTTTTCGCCTGGAGGCACAAGTCATTCAGGAAATTGCTGCCAAGGATTCCTGTGTAATTGTGGGCAGGCTGGCAAATTATGTCCTGCAAAACCACAAAAATTCCCTGCATATTTTTATTACGGCTGATGAGCCAAAGCGCATTGAGCGTGTTATGCGCAAGGAAACTATTTCCCTGGAAGAAGCCCAGGAGAAAATCCGGGCCTTTGCTAATGACAGGAAGAACCACTGCCAGCAGTTTTCCGCCATGGAGTGGGGCAATAGCGAGAATTACGATATAACGGTCAAGTCCAACCGCTACGGTGTGGACAGGACTGCGGCAATCCTGATTCAGCTGATTAAGGAATTTCGCTTAATTCAGTTTTAGAAAGCAGCTTGGAAAAGTGATGTGGAAAAGGAATTTTATGCAAAAACGAGGTGTAGCAGTATGAAGCTGTCTCAACGAGGAAGATATGGCGTGCTGGCTCTCCATGACCTTGCCAATGAGTACGGCAAAGGTCCTGTGGCACTGAAATCCATTGCCGAAAGGCAGGATATTTCTGAGAATTATCTGGAACAGCTGATGGGAACCTTGCGCAAGGCAGGGTTCATCAAGAGCATCCGGGGCGCACAGGGAGGCTACATGCTGGCTAAAAGGCCGGAGGAAATCACCATCGGCGAGATAATTGTGGCCATGGAGGGCCCCATTGCCTTTGCTGACTGCATGCTGATGGACGGTGATGAGCCATTTGTCTGTCAAAAGGCTGCCGGGTGCAGCCGCCGGGGAGTATGGGCGAGGATCGGTACCAGGATAAATGAGGTGCTGAATTCCATCACTTTGGCGGAGCTTTGCCAAAAACCGGGAAAATAGACCTGCACCAAGCTATTGTATTGCGAAATTTACATGTTATAATAAGATGGTAGTTAGATTAATATGATTAATAAGGGCAGTATTGTTTTCCGTGACATGCTGTAATTTTAGGAGGTCCAATTATGGTTGGGGAGATTCTTCGTCGCGAACGTGAAAAGCAAGGGTTGAGCATTGCTGACGTAGCAGGGGAGACCAGTATTCGAGATGTATACCTTGAGGCCATTGAAAAAGGTGATTACGATGCGCTTCCAGGTGATGTATATGCCAAGGGCTTTATCAGGAATTATTCCAAGTTCCTGCAGATAGATGGTGATGCCCTGCTGGAGCAGTATGATTCCGAGCGCAATATTGTCAAGGTGGTACAGCCGGCAGATATGCCAAAGGAAGATGAGGCTAAGGAGCCGAAGAAGTCTTTTTTCGGCAGGAATAAGAGTGCTGAAAAGCCTGCTGCAAAGGATGAAAGCAGCAATAGCAGCTACAGCCAGCCTCAGGCGAAGACCAGCCTGTTTGCTGCTGGTGACGAGTATCGCCATAGCCTTGAGCGGGAGGAAAAGAGCGGTTCCAAGAAATTCATGATTTTGCTGGGCGTGATGCTGGTATTCCTTGGCGGTGTGTATGTTGCCTTCATGGATGATGGTACAGATCCTGCTGCCAAGTCGAAGCCTGCCGTCAAGCAGGAGCAGACAGTAAAGCAGGAACCGGCTGCTCCGGCAAAGGTCTATGAGGGGGTAGAGGTTTCTGCCAAGCTGCTGGAAAATTGCTGGATTTCTGTCCAGGTGGATGGTCAGGCTGCCTTTGAGGGCACAGTTGAAAAAGGCAAGGAAATGTCCTGGAAGGGCAAGGAAAGCGTGGAAATTCGTGCCGGCAATGCAGGCGGCATCCAGGTAACCTTTAACGGCAAGGATATGGGCACCTTGGGCGAGATAGGTCAGATTGCTGACCGCACCTTTGTCAAGGAAGCAGCTGCACCGCAGGCCGGGGTGAATGCTGCTGGTAATGCAGGTCAGGCGTCTGCTGAACAGCCCGCGGCAACGGAGCATAGCTATTCTCAGGAAAGCTACAGCGAGCCTGCTCCGGCCGAACCGGTTGCCCCGGCTGCACCGGCAGAGGAAGCACAGCCTGCAGCTCCGGCAGCTGAGCCGCAGGCACCAGCTCCGGCAGCAGCTGAACAGGGACAGCCGGCCGCTGCTGCCCAGTGATAAAATTAGGATGAGCGGCAAGGAGTTTATATGAGTTTTCTGCCTGTAACAAGGAAAGATATGGAGGAACGGGGCTGGCAGGAGCTGGATTTTATTTTTGTGTCCGGGGATGCCTATGTGGATCATCCCAGCTTCGGTCCGGCTATTTTGTGCCGTCTTCTGGAAAAGCATGGCTACAGGGTGGGGATTATTGCCCAGCCTGACTGGCACAGCACCAAGGATTTCGCCAGCCTGGGCAAGCCCCGGCTGGGTTTTCTTGTGTCCAGCGGCAACCTGGACTCCCAGCTGAGCCGCTATACTGCGGCCAAGAGGCTGCGGCATGATGACTCCTATTCGCCGGGGGGCAAGGCAGGCTTCCGGCCTGAGCGGGCTGTCCTGGTCTATACTGCCAAGCTTCGGGAATGCTGGGGGCGGGAGGTGCCGATTATTATCGGCGGCATAGAGGCAAGCCTGCGGCGGTTCGCCCATTATGACTATTGGGCGGATGAGGTGCAGCCGTCTATTTTGTCCCAGTGTGAGGCTGATTTGCTGGTCTACGGCATGGGTGAGCATCAGCTGATAGAGATTGCCGCCCAGCTGCATCAGGGCGTGGAAATACAGAATATTCAGGATGTGCAGGGGACCTGTTTTCGGGTGCCCAATTTTGACTATATATGGGATTATGAGGCTATAGCCAGCTTTGAGCAGGTCAGGAAAAGCAAGGCTGCCTTTGCGGAAGCCTTTCGGAGCGAGTACCTTGAGCAGGATGCGTTCCGGGGCAAAAGGCTGGCCCAGCAGAACGGCAGCTGGTGCATTGTGCAGAATCCGCCTGCCCTGCCACTTTCCACAGAGGAAATGGACGAGATTTATGACCTGCCTTATATGCGTACCTGGCACCCGATGTATGACGCGGCTGGCGGCGTGCCAGCCATCAGGGAAGTGAAATTCAGCATTACCGCCCATCGGGGCTGCTTTGGCGGCTGCAATTTCTGTGCCATTATTTCTCATCAGGGGCGGATTATTCAGCCTAGAAGCGATGCTTCAATCCTGCGGGAAGCCAAAATCATGACAGAGCAGCCTGATTTTAAGGGCTATATTCACGATGTGGGAGGCCCTACGGCGAATTTTCACCGTACCTCCTGCGAGGCACAGCTAAGGAGGGGCACCTGCCACGGCAAGCAGTGCCTGTCACCAGATACCTGCAAAAATCTGGTGGCAGATCACAGCGGCTATCTGGCTCTTTTGCGAAAGCTGCGGCAGCTGCCGAAGGTGAAGAAGGTCTTTATCCGCTCCGGCATCCGCTTTGATTATCTCATGCTGGCCAAGGATGATTTTCTCCGGGAGCTGTGCGAGCATCATGTCAGCGGCCAGCTGAAGATTGCCCCGGAGCATATTTCCGACAGGGTGACGCGGCTCATGGGCAAGTCCGGCAGCAGGGTGTACCGGCGTTTCGTG
>JAEDOE010000130.1 GCA_016302095.1 Anaerovibrio sp.
GAAAACGGTGGTCACTGCCATAGAGGTATGCCTCTGATAAACAAAAAAGCCGAAGACCACTGCCACGGCAATAAACAGCAGGGACACCATTGCCACAGATGCCTGGGTGGAGCTGGCAGCCACATCCACTACGCCGTCCTTGACAACGGCGCCGAAGGTGCTGGCCACGATGGCGCCGAAGGCAGCCACTACCAGAATAATAGTCAGATAAGTAAATACGGTAAACAATACCTTGGCACGGCGGCTCATGTTCACATCAATAATCTCACCGATGGACTGTCCCTTGTGGCGGATGGAAGCAACCAGGGCGCCGAAGTCATGGACGCCGCCGAAGAAGATGCCGCCGATCAATACCCACAGGGCAACAGGAACCCAGCCGAAAATGGAAGCGGCAATCGGGCCGGTGATAGGGCCTGCCCCGGCGATGGAGGAAAAATGATGTCCCATCAGCACAGGAGCCTTGGCAGGAACATAGTCCATGCCATCAGTCATGGTGTGTGCAGGGGTTGGCGTACTGTTGGTTTCGTCAACGCCCCACTGTTTGCAGAGCCAGCGGCCATAAAAGGTATAACCGCAGGCAAGAATTGCTGTACATATCAATAAAAGTACCAGCGTATTCATGTAGGATACCCCCTTCAAGAAAATAATATTCTTTTCAGATTTTTCTCCATACATCTGCCGGCCTTGTTGGTGGCAACGGCCTGTTCAGCTGCCTGGCAGACAGCCAGCCGCACATCCATCCAGCCATGAAAGGAAAAAAGAAAGGTCTTGTGCACACTGCATTTTTGCAGCATCCTGAGAGCCTCAGGCTCGCAGGAGTCGCAGACAAACACGGGCGTTATGTAGGTGTACATGTGACCGGAGCCGATATGTGCCAGCTTCATGCCCGCCTCACGGGCTTCAGCCAGATGTTTTTCAAAAAGCTCCCTGGTCAGCACAGGCATCTCATACAGGAAAATAAATTCCTCGCCCTTGGCAGTCCACAGGTTGACCTTGCGGGAAACAACGTATTTTTCGGCAGCCTCATAATATTCGCAAAGAGCCCTCAGAGGCAGCTTCGCATCATCATATATTGTAATGTTATAATACCTTTGGTAGCTATCTAAAAGACGGCTTGTTATTTCCTTGCGGCTATAAGACATACTGAAAAAACGTCCCTCCTCATCTGAAAGTTTTTTGATTATAACACACTTATTAAAAAGTGTAAAGGGCATAAAGGAATAAAAATAAAGCGTTTTCCAAATGTTACCTTTTGTTTTTCAACAGTAGATATTATTTGGTTAATGATGTTTGTGTATATATACAGCGTATATAAATAAAGAAAAAATAGTATAAAGTGTAATATTGAAGAAGAAAATTGTTAATATGTCATCTGTCTGTTGAAATAGTCTGCCGAATTGGGTATAATGTAAAGACTATGTGTTAGCGATTTCCATAGAATATACAAAGAATGAGCGTAAAATAGAATTACGTTGAAATTTCTTATAGGGGGAGGAATTTCCTTGCTGATGAATGGAGCGCAGGCTGTATTGGAGAGCCTGAAACGAGAAAATGTCGAGGTAATATTTGGTTATCCGGGTGGTGCGGTGCTGGATTTGTATGATGCACTCTACAAGACGAAGTATCCCCACATCCTGACTCGTCACGAGCAGGGGGCTGTGCACGCAGCTGACGGCTATGCCAGAGCAACAGGCAAGGTAGGTGTCTGCTTTGCTACCTCAGGTCCGGGAGCCACCAACCTGATTACCGGCATCGCCACTGCCAACATGGATTCCATACCGCTGGTCTGCTTTACCGGCCAGGTGACCAATCCCCTGATTGGCAAGGATTCCTTTCAGGAGGCGGATATTGTAGGCATCACCACGCCGATTACCAAGCACAACTATCTGGTGAAGAAGGCGGCGGAGCTGCCACGGGTTATCAGGGAGGCGTTTTTCATTGCTTCCACCGGCCGTCCCGGCCCTGTGGTGATTGATATTGCCAAGGATGTATTTACTACGGAGATTGACTATGAATATCCTGAAAAGGTGCATCTGCCGGGCTATAGCGGTGATTTTACCGGGGATGAGAGTCAGCTGGCAGATGTGATGGAAGCTCTGGGCGAGGCAAAAAGGCCGTTATTCTTTATCGGAGGGGGCCTGACTATTTCCAATCAGGCAGGCCTGTTCCGGGAGATTGTGGAGAAAACCCATATTCCTGTGGTCAGCTCTTTGATGGGACTGGGCTGTATACCGTCTGCCCAGGCTGGCTTTTTGGGCATGGTGGGCATGCACGGCTCCTATGCTGCCAATATGGCGGTGCAGGAATGTGACCTGCTCATCGGCATCGGTGTCCGCTTTGATGACCGGGTAATCGGCAAGGTGGCTGCCTTTGCGCCAAAGGCAAGGATTGTGCATTTTGAGGTAGACAAGGCGGAAATCAACAAGAATGTAGTAGCTGATTTCCCTGTAGTAGGGGATTTGCGCTGGTCCATGCCGATTTTTGCCCGCCTTCTGCAGGAGTCTGCCGTGGATTACAAGGGGAACTGCAATGCATGGCATAATCATGTCATTGAGATGAATGACAAGTATCCATTTGAGTATAAGACAAATGACAAATACATCATGCCGCAGGAGCTGATTGAGAAGGTCAGTGAGCTGGTGGATGATGATACGGTGATTGTTACCGATGTAGGCCAGCATCAGATGTGGGCGGCCCAGTTCTTCAACAGCCGCAAGCCGCGTCAGTTCCTGACCTCCGGCGGCCTGGGCACCATGGGCTACGGCCTGCCAGCCGCCCTGGGGGCAAAGCTGGGCCAGCCGGACAAGAAGGTAGTGCTCTTTACCGGTGACGGCAGCATCATGATGAACTGCCAGGAGATGTCCACTGCCGCTGACAACGATATTGATGTGAAGGTGGTTCTTCTCCACAACCGGGTACTGGGCATGGTAACTCAGTGGCAGCGCATGTTCTATGGCAAGCGTTATTCCCAGACGCTGCTGGGGGGCAAGACGGATTTTGTGAAGCTGGCAGAGGCCATGGGCATGCAGGCCTGCCGGATTGAAAAGCCGGAGGAGCTGGAGCCGATGCTGAAGGAGGCACTGGCTGCCCAGGGGCCGATGCTGATTGATGTGATGCTGCCGGGCAACGAGGATGTGCTGCCGATGGTGGCGCCGGGTGCCTGCCTTAGTGATATGGTTTTGGGAGGGGAAAAGGAATGAAAAAGTATATATTGGCCGTGCTGGTAGACAATAAGCCAGGCGTTCTCACCCATGTATCCGGCCTCATCAGCCGCCGTGCCTTCAACATTGAAAGCATTTCTGCCGGTTATACGGAGGAACGTGATGTTACCCGCATCAATATCGAGGTTTCCGTGGAGGATGACAGGGAGCTGGAGCAGGTGGTGCACCAGCTGGGCAAGCTGATTGATGTAATCAAGATCGTCAACCTGGGGCAGGTGGACTCCATCGTCCGGGAGCTGGTGCTTTTGAAGGTCAAGGCTCAGAAGGAAACGCTGGGCGATATCCGCAATATCGTGGATATTTTCCGGGGCAAGATTGTGGATGTCAGTCCTGAAAATGTGGTGATTGAGCTGACCGGCTCCCGCAGCAAGATTGAGGCCATCTGTGAGATGCTGGCTGAGTTCCAGATTATTGAGATTGCCAGAACCGGTGCTATTGCCCTTTCCCGTGGCCCTGTACCTGTAAAAAACATGTAATTTCCAGGGGGGGAAGCTCCTTGCCTGTCTCCGGAAGCTTTCCCGTGGCTATGTACCTGTGAAAAACATGTAACAATGTGGTTGACATTTTTGCAATAGATGATATACTGTTAATAACGGATAATCATTATCCATTAAAGAGAGTGTGTATTTATAATTAGGAGGTATTTGTTATGGATTTAAAGGGTTCAAAGACTTTGGAAAATTTGAAGGCTGCTTTTGCCGGTGAGTCCCAGGCTCATACCAAGTATCAGTATTTTGCTTCCCAGGCAAAGAAGGACGGCTATGTGCAGATTCAGAACATCTTCCTGGAGACTTCCAAGAATGAGAAGGAGCATGCCAAGATCTGGTACAAGCTCATCAATGACGGTGTAGGCAAGACTGCTGACAACCTGAAGGATGCCGCTGCCGGTGAGAACGAGGAGTGGACCTCCATGTATCCTGAGTTTGCCAAGGTTGCCCGTGAGGAAGGCTTTGACAAGATTGCCCAGCTGTTTGATGCTGTTGGCGCTATCGAGAAGGAGCATGAGGAGCGTTACAAGCTGCTGCTGCTCAACGTGGAGCAGGACAAGGTATTCAAGGCTAACGAGAAGGTTATCTGGCAGTGCTCCAACTGCGGCTATGTATGCACCGGCGAGGCTGCTCCTGAGGAGTGCCCTGTATGCGCTCATCCGCAGGCACATTTCGTAGTGCTGGACGAAACCTACAAGCGTTAAGATAGATGGCCTGAAAGCCTGTCTGCACGGTATTTGGCAGACCTTACGGCGATGGGGTTGCACGGAAAATCCTCTGTTTTTCTGCGGAAAAATAGAGGATTTTTTGTTCCACCTCTGTAACATTACACAACGAAAATATCTATGTGGCTGACAGTCGCGAGCTGGAAACATAAAGCAGCCGGTTCGGGGCATGGAGATATGCCCTGAACCGGCTGCTTGCGTTCTGCTTTTTCGTTTATTTATTTTTCCTTCTTGCCTTCCTCTTTTGCCTTGGCTTTTGCTTCGGCAT
>JAEDOE010000131.1 GCA_016302095.1 Anaerovibrio sp.
GGCTGGCATGCTTATGAAGTTACCGACTTAGCAAACGGAACCGTAAATTGGGCATCAGATGGTGTGTACCATGACACAGTTATTGGTGGTAACACCTATAAATATGCTGCAATAAAAATCCCTACTGCTACAGCTCCTTCTATAAACTACAATCCTTCTAGTGATAACATTCGTGGCGAAACCACCTCAACTGCTAGTACATCCACCCCACATTATGCCGACAACAATGAGGGTGCTTACGCCATAGTTTTTAAAGATGCTACTACCTGGCAAGAAGATGAAAGCAAGAGGATTTACTATAAGGACTCCACCGGCAAAATGATAAAGGAAATTGCAATGCACAATCATCGCAAGACCCTCACGGGCTTTGCCTGGGATCACAAGTTCAATGACAAGTTCTCCTCCTCCCTGGGCTACTATCGTTACAGCTCCGCTGCCTACGATGAGAACACCCTGGGCATTTACTCCATCATGGGTGATTACAAGCTTACCAAAAAGCTTAACCTCCACACCGCTTTTGCCAAGGGTAATCAGGGCGGCTATGACAAGGCCTGGACAGCAGAAATTCAGTTCAACGGTGCACCGGATATGCCATCCTCTGACAACCACCGCTTCGGCTACTACCTGGGCTACCGCTACCTTGCTCCTGATGCTCTGGTATCCACTGTCTATGAGGATGGTGCAGAAATCGGCCAGCGTGGCTGGGAAGGCGGCCTGTTCTACAACTTCACTTCCAACCTGCAGGGCAGCCTGAAGTATTTTGATGGTACCTCCATCACCAACCCTGGCAGCAAGCGCAACAAGATCTTCACCAGCCTCTACTTCAACTTCTAATCTAAAAGCATAAACTATGACTTCACAGGAGGTTTTCACATGATACGCATCAAAAAATGCAAGCGCATTGCAGCTATGGCAGCCATGGCCTGCCTGTTCAGCTCAGGCATCACCATGGGCTACGTTGTATCTGCCGCCCCGGCTATGCCAGCTACCCCTCTCATAAGCAGGGATGTACCGGCCTATGCCTCTGATGGCCAGGCACAGGCTGCCAACGATGCCAACTACCGCACCTGCTGGCGCGGTGCCGCACCGGGCTGGCTGGCATACGACCTGAGCAAGGTACCTGCCAAGGACAAGGGCAAGGCCATCCTGGTATGGTACAGCGACAGCTACGACTACGACCCTACCATCAAGCACCGCCTTTCCTACGGCAACCTTACCAGCTACACCATCGAAATCAACAAGGCAGCTGGCGGCACCCTGCCGGAAAAGGGCTGGCAGGTAGTAGCCGATGTGAAGGACAACGTATACCACTCCCGTCAGCATGAAATTGACCTGACCGGGGCCAACTGGGTACGCATCAACGTGGCTGCCGTGGACAACGCAGGCGGCAACAACGCCAGCATCAATGTGGATATCCACAATGTCAAGAACGGTGCCTATGATGACTGGATTGTCTACGGTGACTCCATCACCGCAGGCTCCGGCAACCTGTCCGGCAGCCCTTATGGCCCGGCAGGGCAGATTGTCAATGCCGCCAACGAGAATTACTATCCGATTTTTGAGTGCGGCGGCACCGGCAGCATCAAGTCCAAGGATGGTGCAAAGAAGATGGATGAATGGCTGTCCATTTTCCCTGGCCATTATGTAGGCATCGCACTTGGCACCAACGATTCCTGGGGACAGGCTAACGGCATGGAGAAGTATTACAAGAACATGGAAATCATGGTGCAGAAAATCCTCGCTGCCGGAAAGGTGCCTGTAGTTGCCACTATTCCTTGGTCCTCAGAGCCGGGAGTAGCTGACAATGCACCAAACTACAACGCCAAGCTGGAAGAACTGTACAAGGCATATCCTGCCATCGTCAAGGGGCCGGATTTCTGGAACATCTTCATGGGACACAAGGAGTGGCTCAGCCCTGACGGTGTTCACCCTAGCCCGGCAGGCTACGGCATCATGCGTGCCGAATGGGCCAAGACCATGCTGGCGGAAAAGCGCAAGGGCAAGAGTGCCCAGATTACCCCGGAGCTTGCCAAGGCAGCCTGGCTGAAAAAGGCATCTGACAACGCTGACAGCGGCCAGCTGACCAAGGGCGAGCAGGAAGAAATCCGGCTGCAAAAGGAAAAGCACGCCAAGGATAATAATTAAAATGGGGGATATGAAATGTTAAACCATAGATTCCACAAGCTGGTCGGGACGATTGTTTTGGGGACTGCCCTGACCTTTAGCAGCGGCCTGGGTGCCCATATCGCGGAAGCCGCAGATATTGCACCCGGCCATGCCAACATCCAGTATTTCGGCCGCTGGGACAAGAGCGATGCCGGAAACTTCCGCTGTGCCCAGGGTGCAGTCTACATCAAGGCCAACTTTACCGGCACCAGCCTCAAGGTAAAACTCCGGGACCCGAACAACTACTGGCGCGTAAGCATTGACGGCAGCGAGTTCACCAAGTTCCGTCCAAAGGGCAATGAGACCGTGCTGGCAGAGAACCTGAAGCCGGGACAGCACAAGGTGCTGCTGGTGCGCTCCACGGAAGGCTACATGGGCGAATCCCAGCTGAAGGGCTTTGTGATTGATGATGATGCAAACCTTGAGAAGCCGGATGCCCTGAAGAAGCGCCGCCTGGAGTTCGTAGGTGATTCCATTACTGCCGGTGCCAAGAACGATGGCGAGCTGGTGGGCAGCAACTACAACGATATCGAGGATAACGACATGGCATACGGCCCGCAGCTGGCCCGTATGCTGGATGCAGACTACAGCGTGCTGGCCAAGTCCGGCGAGGGCGTCATTCACAACTGGGCTGAGAAGTGGCCGGGCAATCAGGTGCACACCGCCGACCGCTATCAGTGGACCAAATACTCTGACAAATTCGAGGGCAACCAGCAGTGGGATACCAAGCAGTTCCCGGTGGATGCCGTGATTATCGCCATGGGCACCAATGATTTCAGCGACAACAAGCGCAAGCCTACCGAGGAGGAATTCGTGGCAGGCTACACCAGGCTGATTGAGACTGTCCGCAAGATGAATCCTGATGCCAAGATTATCTGCACTGAGCCGGTACCTGGCTGGGTGGGCAAAAAGGCCAGAAAATGGATTAGCACCAGCGTAGAAAACCTCAAGGCCAAGGGCGACAATAAGCTCTACTACATTGAGCTGAACACCCCTGCCCCGCTGCTGGAGGAAAGCGACTACGCCAATGACTCCACCCATCCGCTGAAATCCGGGGCAACCAAGATTGCCAATTACTTAAAGGATAAGGTTGCAGCCATTATGGGCTGGTAACCATCCTATATAGTCTCCCTTCTAAATTTTTACTATATACCCTGGAAACACCCTTCGGGCCTCCACCTGAAGGGTGTTTTCCTTTGACTTAATACACTTTGCATACATATGATATGTGTATTTATGATATATATCCTATTGCTTTTTGAAAAGATATATTTTATAATATAGCCATATTATAGCCTTTCCAAAGGCAGCTTTATGACGTACACCAGCATAAAATACCATAGGAAAGGACTGATTTTATGGAGGAAGCTGAGAGCTTTGTAGCTACTACCTACAACGAGACACTTTCCCTGACCACCTTCGGCAAATCCGTTACTGAGCCGGGACACAGCTGGGCCTGACATCCGCTCATACTATCTGATTCACTATGTGGTTTCCGGCAGGGGCACCTTCCAGACCTTTGGCAGCAATGCCAAAAAATATGAGCTGCGGGCAGGACAGGGCTTTTTGATTGAGCCCTGCATGGTCACCAGATACGAAAGCGATGCCCATGAGCCCTGGTCTTATATGTGGGTGGGCTTTTCCGGCAAGGCTGCCCCATCCATTATCAGCAGCCTGGGCATCAATCAGAATTCGCCTATTTTTTCCTGTACCCAGGAGCAGGGCAGGCAGCTAGCCGGATGTATCGAAAAAATGCTAAAGTATAAGGACAACAGCCCTACCAGCACCTTCCGCCAGATGGAGAGCTTTTACGGCTTTGTCTCCCTCCTGACGGAAAGCATCCGGGAGCCTGTACCGGCTGAGAGCAGCAACGATTATGTTTCCCAGTGCATTGAATACATAAAAACCCATCTGTCAGAGCCGTTTACAGTGCAGGATCTGGCTGATTATCTGCGCCTGAACCGCAGCTACCTGACATTGCTGTTTAAAAATAACCTGGATATGCCTCCCCATGACTACATTGTGCAGTGCCGGCTCAACCAGGCTTGCCGCCTGCTGGAATCCACCCAGCTTTCCATTGAGAATATTGCCTGCCAGTGCGGCTATGTGACAGGCAACTCCTTCACCAAATCCTTCCAGAAGAAGCTGCTCATGTCTCCCAGTGCCTATCGGCAGTATTGCCAGTCCAACCACAATTACCCGAATCCTGAGGAACAGGAACGTGGCAAGGACAAGAAGCTGATTTTGCCGAACAGGACATATCTGAATTTTGATTAATTACATATACACATTTTGCCATGCTATAAATACATAGCATGGTTTTTATTTGTTTATATTTTACTTTTATAAAAGTTATAACATTTTTCCAAAAAGTAGCAACATTTAGATATGGATTACTAGACAAATTTCCATTACAATATATTTCAGTTGGTGTATATCATAAAAGTAAACATGTAACAAGAGGAAAAGGGGTTATTAAGATGAAAACTAACAAGAAACTCATGCTGGGTGTTTTATCTGCACTGATGGTTGGTG
>JAEDOE010000132.1 GCA_016302095.1 Anaerovibrio sp.
ATCTCGTTAATGTTCCCGAAGTATCATACACCCACTACGACAAACTGAAATTTACTGTACACGAGCACAGTTTTATTATATAATATTCACATAATATTAATGAAGACAATATACATAAATTTCAGAAGAGCAGGCGGTGATATTTTGGTTACAATAAAAGAAATTGCAGAACTTTGCGGTGTATCCAGAGGCACGGTAGACCGTGTCCTCAACCATCGCGGCAATGTCAAAGCCGAAAAAAAAGAACTTATACTCAAAGTGGCACAGGAAATGAACTACATCCCTAACCCTGTCGGCAGGGCGCTGGCAGCACAAAAAATGAAGCCTGTTGTAGCAATCGTCATGCCCTCCAAGGGAATCGGCTTCTTTGATGCCGTAATCGAGGCAATGGAAAAAGCCGCAAAATCCTATTCCATGTACGGACTGCAAGTAGAATGGTACATTTCCAAAGGATATGATGTGGAAGTCCAGTGCAAGCAGCTTTCCCAGCTGCTAGGCAAAGTACAGGCAGTCATTCTCATGCCTATCAATGACGAGCGTGTCAGCACAAAAATCCGCCATCTGACAGAAAGCGGCATCTTCGTCATTACCATCAACAATGACATAGAAAATACTTCCCGACACTGCTATGTAGGCACGGATTACTTCAACGGCGGCATGACTGCCGGTTCCCTGTTGCAAATGATAAACCACGGCATGCTGAACATCGGCATTACCCTGGGCTCCCTGCAAATTCTTGGTCATGCCCAGAGGCTGTCCGGTTTTCGCAGCGCACTCTCCCACAATCCCCTGGCGCAGATTATGGCCATCACAGAGGATCAGGATGATGAGATGCTCTCCTACGAGAAAAACCTTGAAATGCTGCGCAAGCACCCGGATATAAACGTTATATTTGCTGCCAGCTCCGGCGGCATCTATGGTGCCTGCCGTGCCATCATGACATGCGGCAGGGAAAAGGATATTACCGTCATCGTCTTTGATACCCTGCCGACCACGGTGGAAATGATGGAAAAAGGTCTGATTCAAGCCACCATTTACCAGCATCCCCGCCGCCAGGGACAGATTGCCATGCAAATTGTCTTTGAATACCTGGTCAATGGCAAGAAGCCTGAACGGGAGCTGAACCTCCTTACCAACGAAATCCGCATCAAGGAAAACATCAACACAACTTTATAATTTATCAGTCATTTGCTGCTCTCCAAGCGGCAGGAACTGCCATGCAGACAGCCCTGCCGCTTTTTGCTGCCCTGTTTTACAGGCATGCAAAAAGGCCCACCGGGGTGGAAGATTCCCGATGAGCCTTGAGAGGAAGGAAAAAATCTTTACTCAGAAAACTGAGTAAGGAAAGGCTAAAATTGTAAACTCACAGCTGACGTCAGGCGGCATCTCAATTTATCTCTACCAGCTCCAGCCCCAGCATAGCTGCCAGATCGCGAAGCTGCTGGCAGGAAACGGCAAAGCTGAGCACGGTATGATGCTCGCCGCCAGCCTTAATCCATTCTGCGGAGCCCTTCTTCAGACCGCACTTAGGCGTCCAAAGCTGCTTTGCCACCGGCAGGTGCGGAGTCTCAGCCTCCGGCTTGCGGCAGTCCACAGGATAATAAATCATCTTCATGCCATTGCGGAAATCCGCCAGTGTAACATCCACGGCATCGCCCTCGGCACCGGTAAATACCAGGCGCGCCGGGTCATCCTTGCCGCCGATGCCCAAAGGATGCACCTCAACCCGCGGCTTGTCGCTGGCAATGGTAGGATCTACCTCCAGCATGTGGGCACCCAGGATAGCCTCATGCCCCTTCCGCAAGTCCAAAGTATAGTCCTCCATGAAAACAGTGCGGTCATTGTGGGAAAGCACCTTCAGCAGCCTGGTCAGGGCGGCGATTTTCCAGTCACCCTCTGCGCCAAAGCCATAGCCATCCCGCATCAGAAGCTGGGAAGCCAGTCCCGGCAGCTCCTCCAGTCCATGCAATGACTGGAAGTTAGAGCAGAAGGCGTTGTAGCCTCCCTCATCCAAAAATCTCTTGATAGCAATATACTCACGGAGCTGATAGCGCACACTGTGCTCAAAATGCTCCTTCTGATTATCCCCTACGGTCATGGTGTACATATCAGCCAGCTTTTTGTACTCGGCATCAATTTCTGCCTCGGTAACGGCATTGACATATTCCACCAAATCCCCCTCAGGATAATAATCAACAGTCCAGCCCAGCTGTATCTGGGCTTCCACCTTGTCACCCTCAGTGCAGGCCACATCACGCATAGTATCGCCAAAGCGGCACACACGAATGTTGAAGCTCTCATTGCAGGCAACCGCCACATCTTCCCAGCTGGCAATCTCTGCCACGGTCTCCGCATCCCGCCAGTGCCCATAGACAATCTTGTTATTGAGGCCAAGACGGGCGTTGATATAGCCATACTCCCTGTCACCGTGAGCACTCTGATGCAGATTCATATAGTCAAAATCAATGGTGGCATAAGGAATTTCATCCAGATACTGGGTAGCAAGATGCAGAAGCGGCTTCTGCAGAAGCTTGGTACCACGAATCCAGTTTTTGGCAGGGGAGAAGGTGTGTGCCCAGACAATAACACCTGCCACATTGTCATTGTAATTGACATCCTTCATGAACTGAGTGATACCGTCAGCCGTAGTCATTACACCCTTAAAGACAATCTTATAGGGCAGCTTGCCGGTATCATTCAGGTACTCTGCAATCTCCTTTGTATTCTTCTCAACATTTTGCAGAGCCTCCTCGCCATAAAGGTGCTGGCTGCCTGCCACAAACCAAAACTCATAATCCTTGATATTCATCATAATCTTTCGCCCCTCTTTATCTCACTGCATTTTACTGCGCTTAACCTACTGCATTATCCCCCCTGAGGCTTCCCCTCTGGCCTGGAACAGCTGTCATTCAGCCCTCATCAGCAATCGCCTGCCCGGCAGCATTTTCAACGGCAATGCCGCTGCGGAACCGCTGAATAAACCTGCGGCAGCCAGCTACCCCTTCCGGCTGTGGCTGCAAGGTAGTGGCGGATGCCCCCTTGAACACCTTCTCATCCAGAAAATCTGCCAAATCCATACCATCCTTATGAAAGCCTGCATACACCGCCAGCACCGCCATGCCCCACGGACCGCCCTCGCCGGCACTGTCCATAATGGTAATAGGAATTTCCAGAGCATTTGCCAGCACCTGCTGACCGATAACAGGTGTCTTGAACAGCCCGCCCTGTGCCAGCATCACATCAGTCCTGACATTTTCCTCGTTAATCAGCACATCCATGCCAATTTTCAGGGCTGCAAATGCCGAATAAAGCTGTGCCAGCATAAAATTCGGCAAATTCATGCGGCTATGAGGTGTCCTCACAAACAGAGGACGCCCCTCCTGGGTGGCTGTAATGTTCTCACCGGACAAAAAGCTGTAATTGGTCAGCCCCCCGGCATCCGGCTCCGCCTGCCGTACCTGATTGAACAGCACGCTATAAAGCTTGTCAGGAGCCGTCTCCATCCCCAGGGCAGCGGCAAATTCTCCAAACAAACCTGCCCAGGCATTGATATCCGATGAGCAGTTGTTGACATGCACCATAGCTACCGGCGCCCCATCAGGCGTCGTAACGATATCAATATCCCTGTGAACTGCCTTCAGCGGTTTTTCCAAAACGTTCATGGAAAAAGCCGAGGTACCTACGGAAATATTGCCGGTGCGCTTTCTCACGCTGTTGGTGCCCACCATGCCGGTACCGGCATCGCCCTCCGGCGGTGCCAGCAATGTGCCCGGCTGCAGATTTCCGGCAGGGTCCAAAAGCCTTGCCCCTTTTTCTGTCAGACGGCCTGCACTGCGGCCTGCCGGAAGTACCCCCGGCAGGATGTCAGCCAGCTTCCAAGGCTGCTTCTCCACCTTTTCCAGGCTGTCAAATTTTGCCAGCATCCCTGCATCATAGGAACCGGCAGCCTCATCCACTGGGAACATGCCGGAAGCATCGCCTATGCCCAGCACCTTCTCGCCACACAGCTGCCAATGAATATAGCCTGCCAGAGTGGTAAAGAAGCTTATTTCCGGCACATGAGGCTCCTTGTTCAGCACTGCCTGATAAAGGTGGGCAATGCTCCAGCGCTGAGGAATATTGAAGCCCAGTGCCTCGGTCAGCTCATCTGCCGCCTGTCCTGTAATATTGTTCCGCCAGGTGCGGAATGGCACCAGCAGCTCATCCTTTGCATTAAAAGGCAGATAGCCGTGCATCATGGCACTGACGCCCATGGAACCGATTTTCTCCAGCCTGATGCCGTATTTTTCCTGCACGCTGGCAGCCATCGCCCTGTAGCAGGACTGAATTCCCTGCCACGCCTCGGCTAAATCGTAGGTCCATACGCCATTTTCCAGCCTGTTTTCCCAGTTGAAGCTGCCTGTTGCCACAGTCTCAATAGTATCCGTCATCAGTACAGCCTTGATGCGGGTAGAGCCCAGCTCTATCCCCAGGGCGGTTTCCCCTGCCTGAATTTTTGCCTTTATCTTTTCCAAATCCACAAAAGCCCCTCCTCTATCTTCTCAAGTCAGACCTTTTTATTTTTTGTTTATTCTTCTGCCCAGCTGCCTTGTATATAAATAACGCTCATTTTTTCTTCTGCCCATAGTAGGCATCCGGCCCGTGCTTCCGCAGAAAATGCTT
>JAEDOE010000133.1 GCA_016302095.1 Anaerovibrio sp.
TCAGCATGTGGTCCAGCCAGAAGGACAGCACCAGGGCGAGAATCCCCCCCAGCACGCCGGTCAGCACCAGGCTGGGGCTGACAAAATGGAAGGACCACAGCCCGATGAACATGGCAATCAGGGCATAGCTCACCAGCGCCGTATCAATGTAAATCGTATTGCCCAGGAAAAGCCCTGCCACCGTGGCAGCAATCCAGGAGGCATGCCCCACAAAATTCACCCCAAGGGCATTCCTGCCCGTCCATGCCTTCCCCAGCCGGGCAAACTGGGTATGATTGACCGCAAAGGTCTCATCCACAATCTCCTGGGCGTAAAAAGCCTTGTACAGCCGCGACTGGCCAACAATATACTGGTTCAAAATCAGGGCATACAGCAAATGCCTGAGATTGACAATGCATACAGTCATCACCACCGGCATAATGGTACTGCCGCTGCCAATCATGGCAAGGGCGATGAACTGACCGCTGCCGGCAAAGAGGAATGTAGACATCATCAGCATCTGGAACCAGTCAAAACCTGTCTTCTGCGCCAGTATGCCGCATGCCATCCCCAGGGGAATATAGCCGAAGGCAATAGGCCACGCCGCCTTCAGCACCTTTTTATTGATAAAACCATCCAATCTTCTGCATCTCCGAATTATTATATTTTATGCTATGGCAAAATTGCCGTCCTTAAAGACCTGCACCCGGCTGCCGTCAGCCCTGATGCCTTCAATGGCAAGGTCAGCGGTGCCAACCATGAAATCCTCATGCACCAGGGAGTCATTTACCCCCCGCTGCAAAAGCTCCGCGGAATCCATCTTCTCCCCCCCCTGCAGGCAGGTAGGGTATGCCTTGCCAAAAGCTAGATGGCAGGCGGCATTCTCGTCAAAGAGGGTGTTGTAAAACAGGATGCCGCTATTGGAAATTGGCGAATCGTACTGCACCAGTGCCACTTCTCCCAGATAGCTGGCGCCCTCGTCCACAGCCAGGAGCTTGTCCAGGATTTCCTGCCCCCTGGCAGCCTCAGCCCGGACCACCTTGCCAGCGGCAAATTCCAGCCGCATCCCCTCAATGAGATTGCCATTATAGTTCAGTGGCTTGGAGGCATAGACCACGCCATCCACGCCGTTCCTGTCAGGCAGGGTATAGATTTCCTCCGTAGGCATATTGGCTACAAAGCACACGCCATCACCGGCAATCTCCGCGCCCCCTGCCCAAACATGCCCCTTGGGCAGCTTCACCGTCAGGTCAGTCCCCAGCCCGTTGGTATAGTGCAAGGCGGCAAACTGCTGCTCATTCATGAAGCGGCACGCCCTCTGCAAAAAGTCCACATGCTGCTGCCATGCCTCCACAGGGTCAGCCTCCTCCTGCTCAGCATCAATCCGCACCGCCCGGAAGATGGCCTGCCACAGCTTTTCTACAGCCTGTGCCCCATCCTCGCCTGCAAAGACCTTCTTTGCCCAGCTCTCCGTAGGAATGGACACCACGCACCAGCGCAGCTCATTGTTCATCATGGCCTGGCGGTACTCAAGGAGCGCCTTGCCTGCCGCCCGCTGGCTCCGGAGCAGCTTGTCCGGCTCCACATGCTGGAAAATCATTGGGTCTGATGCATGGATGGAAACCACAGCCGCCCCCTTCGCCTTGAAGTCCATGAACATATCCCTGCGCCATATCGGAAACTCATCAAAGACCTCTGCCGCAGCCTCCTCCAGCCGGATGCGGGCCAGCTGCTCATCAGACCAGTTCACCTTCACGTCCCTTGCCCCGGCAGCAAAAGCCGCCCCGGCAATCCGCCTGGCAAAATCAGCGCACTCAATCGGCGCATTCACCACCAGCAGCTGTCCCTGCTGCAGATTGACACCTGTGCAGACTACAAGCTGCGCATACTTATCCAGCAGCTTGTCCATAGTACCGCTGTCCATATTGATGCTGCCCACGCTGCCGGACGCCATATTGCCTTTAGCCAAAAGCTTCTCCATAACAAAACCTCCTGGGAATATTTTACCAACTTTAATTTTTATTTACTTCTAAGCAATTTTTAATTTGAAATATCCTCGTACATATATTATCATATATTCATACCACACGCATTAATAGAATGAAAATTTATTTACCGATTATTTTACGGAGGAAAAAATGTTTAACGTAAAGAAAAATCTTGCAAAAATAATTATCACCTGCATGGCGGCAGGCATGCCGCTGGCAGCCCTGCCAGCACAGGCTGATGCCAGCGTGCTGGGTTCTGTTATTGCCGCAGGCATACAGATGGCAGAGACCAACAACCAGCTGAAGCAGCTCAACGACACCGAGGAAGGCCGGCAGGCTCTCTTTCAGGAGATGAAGAAGAAGCAGGGGGTCAACAACGATCCATACCTGAACAGCCGCGTTGACACCATCATGGCAAACCTCTCTGCCGGGGTTGCCAAGGTAGATCCTTCCATCAACGACATGCCGTACAACTACTACATCAACCCGGATACCAGCTTCAACGCTGCCTGCTCCCTGGGCCACAACATGACCATCAATACCGGCATCTTTGACCTGCTGGTGACTGATGACGAGATAGCTGTTGTGCTGGGGCATGAAATGGCGCACGGTCAGAAAAATCATGTGCTGAAGGGCTACCAGCAGCAGATTCCTGTTACCCTGCTGGGCACTGCGGTAGCAGCCGGTGGCGGCACTGCGGCAGCTATCGGTGCCAGCGTGGCAGTAAACTACATCGATTCCGTGCACATCACCAAGCCACAGGAGCGTGAGGCTGACAAGCTGGCCTTTGAGTACATAGCCAACACCAGCTACAACATCGGTGCTACTGCTGCCGTATGGCAGAAGGTTATCGAGAAGTACGGTGAAAGCTCCAGCAGCTTTGCCGGTGAAATCTTCAACCCGTCCGACCATCCTGGCCATGAGGAACGCCGTGATACCTACGCCAAGCAGATCAGCGAGTATTCCAACAAGGTTGTCACCGTAGCTGATGGCATTGTAAAAATCCACGGCAAGGAGTTCGTTGCCCCTGCTTCCACCGCTTCCATGAGCGGTGCCGAGCGTTCCTACTTCGTAGCCGGCAACCTGGCACGTTACTACCACAAGGGCACCAGGAACATTGCCCAGGCATACGTTCAGAACGGCACCGTTTACCTGGAGAATCAGGCTGTCATGACTCCTGCTGCCGGTGATCCTTCCGCCCAGGAGCTGGCTGACCGCCTTAACGCATTGCAGAAGTAATCAGCTTTTTCGTATCCCAGGGGCTGCCCCGTCAATGGCAGCCCCATTTCTTGTTTTATATTGGAGATGATGCCCATGTGGAAAAACCACAAAACCTCGATAATTATCGGCGCAGCCATCACTGCCCTGCTGCTGGCCTTCTGGTACATGCAGGCATTCGCCTTTGTCTTCTTCCTGTCCATACTGCTGACGCTGCTCCTTCTGGACCCGGTGGACAAGCTCAGCCTCAAGATGCCCAGGGGGCTGGCTTCCCTGCTGGTGCTGGTTGGCTTCCTGGTCATCTTTCTGGGACTGATAACCATTGTGTCCAGCAGCTTTATCCCTACCCTGTACAGATTTACGGAGGAGCTGCCAACTCTGGCAACCAATATCCAGCAGCTGAACGGGCTGACAGAAGCGGGACTTTTCCAAAAAGGCGTGGACGAAGCATGGGCAGAGCTTACAGCCCTCAGCACCAAGGCAATCAAGTCTTCCCTGCTGATAGCCTTTTCCCTGTTCAACAAGATGATAGATTTCGTCATCATCCTTTTCCTGACCTTCTATCTCCTGATGGACGGGGACAAAATCAAGCTGTATGTGGCACATCTTTTCCCGGACAAGGACAAGAAGCGCATTGTCAGCCTGATGGATGAAATCCTGCTGTCACTGCGCACCTACATCCGCAGCCAGCTTGTCATCTGCTTCATCACCGGCTTTATCGTCTACGGATATTTCAGCATCATGGATTTGCCTTATGCCTCCGTCTTTGCCGTGGCATCGGCTCTCAGCGAGTTTATCCCGGTGCTGGGCCCTACGGTGGCATCCGGCTTCGGTATTCTCATGACAGCTATCCATACCCCGGGGCTGACCATCCAGACGGCAGGCTTTTACCTGATTATGACGCAGATAAACCACAACCTGATTTATCCTGCCATTGTAGGCAAGTCCCTGCACCTGCATCCCGTTGCCATCATCCTGGGCATCATCCTGGGCGGCGAGCTCCTGGATGCAGCCGGCATGTTCCTGGCAGTGCCATTCATGGTAGTCATCAAGCACGTTATTGAGGACATCAACGAGCATAGCCATCTCATGTAAAATACTTGCCATAGCATGCCCTGACATGCCTGGCATACAAAAATAAGCACTGATTATCGTAATGCTTACGCTTGCATCCGATAATCAGTGCTTGTTTTAATTTCAAAACAATGCCCGGCAAAGCCAAATATTTCTCAGCTTTTGCAATATGCATAGTAGCCACTGGCAGAGATATTCAATGCCTCGCACAGCCTTTTCACATTGGCATACTCGGGACATGCCTCCACCGCCTCCCGAATGAACTGATACAGTACTGCATTCTGAGGGCGGTTTTTCCTGTCCATTCTGCTTGCCCTGCTCACCTTGCGCAAGACCTCTTTCTCAATCAGCAGTTCATTGGCTCTCTTTTCCAGCACCTTCATCC
>JAEDOE010000134.1 GCA_016302095.1 Anaerovibrio sp.
CCGCTGACATTCTGCTTGTAAGGCAGACGCTCTCCCAGCTGAGCTAAGCGCCCGATAACTATCAAACTATACATCTATGAGCAATTCCCGCTCACAAGCAATGATTATATCGGAATAATAGTCATTTGTCAACACTTTTATCAATATTTTTTGCACAAAAACTCCCTCCGCCTCACGAGCAGCCCGCCCGCAAAGGGAGGATACATGAAATATCCTGCAGCGAGGAAAATCTAAAATGCTGCACCGTCAATGGCCACGGCTTGCACCGGGCGAGCATGGCGCCTATCAGTAAAACATCGCTACACTGCAGGATATCTAAAACAAATTAATAACATCTATAATCTGCCCAAGGCTGTCAGCTATTGCAAGCCTGCCAGCTGCCAAAGACCAGCAGCTGCCCAAAGGCTGTCAGCCGCCATACAGGCAATCACATCAGCTTTTTCAGGTCATCTGCCGCAGAGGTAACCTTGCCCAGGTTGCTGGCAATCCCCCTGGCCCCCTGCGCCTGCTGCTGACCGATAACATCAATGGTATTGATGGACTGGGCAATATCATTTACTGCCTTGTTCATCTCATTCAAGGTCTTCTTGATGCTCTCGGTAGCCGCCCGGGACTGCTCCGCCAGCTTCCTTACTTCCTCCGCTACTACAGCAAAGCCCCTGCCCTGCTCACCGGCACGAGCCGCCTCGATGGAAGCATTCAAGCTGAGAAGGTTGGTCTCCTCGGCAATATCGGTAATGATGCTGATTGCCTTCAGGGTCTCGGTATTCTTCTCCTTCAAAAGCTTCGCCTGTGCCACGGAAGCCTCACCGGCACTGGCAAATTCACTGGACTTCTTTGCCAGCTCCTCCACATCTTTATATAACTGCTTCACTGAGGAAGCAATCTCATCCACCAAAAATTTCTGCTCATCCTGAGTTGCCATAACAACTAATCCCCTTTCTTTCGTGCCATCTGCTCTGTAACTATATCAATTGAATATTTCGCTCACAAGCAATTCTCCGCACTGACTATATATCTTTATATACTCAATATTCGCCATCTAAGCGAAAAATCCTTTTTTTTTGTAAAAAAAAGCAGAAGTTAGGAAAAAATCCTCCTTCTGCCTGAAAAATGCCCACTTAAACCGCCAACTGCTTAAAATTTTACCGTAATCAGGGTACCTTCCCCTACGATGCTGTCCACTTCCAGCTTGGCATTGTGGAGCCGGGCTGCATGCTTCACAATGCTCAGCCCCAGGCCGGTGCCGCCCACTTCCTTGGAATGGCTCTTGTCCACCCGGTAAAACCGTTCAAATATCCTATGCCTGTCCCGCATAGGGATGCCGATGCCGCTGTCCCGGACCGTGATGCGGGGATGTCCGGATATCTCGCTGACTTCCACCAGCACGCTGCCCTCAGGCTTGTTGTACTTGATGGCATTCTCGCAGATATTAAACAGCATGCTGTTCAAAAGATGAGGAATGCCATCCATCACCACAGGCTGACCGATGAGCTCCATCGTAATTCCCTGCTTGTCCGCCATGGGCTCCAGGTTGGCAATCACCCCCTCAGCCAGCTGGTAAAGGTTCACCGCTGACTTGGTGGTATTCTCCTGCCCCTCATCCAGCCGGGACAGGATGATGATATCCTGCACCAGCTTAATCATCCGCTGTGCCTCGTTGTAGATTTTTTCCGCAAAATAGCCAGTATCCTGCTCCATTACCATGCCGTTCTTCAAAAGCTCCGCAAAGCCGGAGATGGAGTGAAGGGGCGTTTTCAGCTCGTGAGATACATTTGCCGTAAATTCCCGGCGCATTGCCTCTGTTTCCTCCTGATTGGCTTTCTTGGTTTCCCTGGCCGCCAGTGCCACAGATGCACCGATAACCACCAGCAGGATAACCCCGATAGGCAGCGCCATGTCCCAGATAACCATAAGCATGGTATGCTGAGGCATGCTGAGGCGCAAAACCGAGCCATCTGCCAGCCGCTGTGCCGAATAAAGCATCTTGACAGTCATGGTGCCTGAGTAACGCTGGCTTTCGCCATAGCCCCGCCGCAGTGCCGCCTGCACTTCCTCCCGCTCCAGATGATTTTCCATCTGGCTGGCAGCCATATCACTGTCATAGAGCACATTGCCAGCAGCAGAAATCCAGGTCACACGATAATTTTCCGCAGGCAGTTTTTCCAGATATCCCGCCTGCAGCTCATCCACCGCCAGTGCCGCCATCCCCGTTTCCGTTTTCAGCTGCTGCCGCTGTATGTCAGAAAAATATGTGAACATCGTGCCCATAATCAGCCCTGTGGCAAGGATAAATGCCATCAGTGCACCGCCCACAATCCCAAGATACCTATGCATGGGGAACCTCCAGCCGGTAGCCGACGCTGCGCACAGTCTTGATGGCACTGCCCCATTCCCCCAGGCGGGTACGCAGGCTGCTGATATGCACATCCACCGTGCGGCTCTCCCCCATGTAGTCCGTATCCCAGATACGGCTCAGCAGCTTGTCCCTGCTAAATGCCATGCCGGGATTTTCCATAAACAGCTTCAAGAGCTCAAACTCCTTCAGGGGCATCTCCACCAGCTTGCCGTCAATGGTGACCGTATGCTGCAGCAGGTCAATCACCACGCCCCCAAAGAGCAGGGTATGCTCCGCCTCCTTCGGCTCGCTGCGGCGCAGCACCGCCTTGATGCGGGAAATCATCTCCATCATGCCGAAGGGCTTGGCAAGATAATCGTCCGCTCCCAAATCCAGTCCCTTGACCTTGTCGTACTCCGTGCCCTTGGCAGTAGCCATAATCACCGGCACCCTGGCAGTGACAGCATTGGCACGGAGCTTTTGCAGGATGGAAATCCCATCCTCACCGGGCAGCATAATATCCAGCATAATCAGCCTCGGCACAGGCTCTCTCCCCGTCCCAGCCAGCTCTATTGCCTGCCAGAACTCAGCAGCCTCCGGAAAGCCCCTGCCCTGAAAGCCGGATGCCTTCAGGGTGTACAGCATCAGCTCCCTGATGCTGTCATCGTCCTCAACACAATAAATCATCGTCAATCACCCAACACAAATAAATTTCTCTTTTCGTCAGTGTACCACTTTCCACCTGATATTTCAAATCAAGCAGCCCGCCTGCACAAGGGCAATACCGCAGGGCAGGCGGGCTTTTTCCCGCTTATGAAAATGACTGTTTTACTGACGGCTTTCCTCCATCAGCCTTGCCTGGGCATCAATCAGGATATCCCCCGGCTGCACCTGGGGCAGGTAATACTCACCATCGGCATCGATATTCCTTGCCTTGGTATTGTCAGAGAGCTGCAGCTGCAGCATATCCCAGATTTCCTTTTTGATACTGCTATCAAAAATCGGTGCCGCCACCTCCACACGGTTCTCCGTATTCCTGGTCATCCAGTCAGCAGAGGCGATATACATTTTAATATCATCCATATCGCCATTTTCCTCCGGCTGACCGAAGCAGAATACCCTCGGATGCTCCAGGAACCTGCCCACAATGCTCCTGATGTGGATATTGTCCGTCAATCCCGGACGCTCCGGCACCAGGCAGGTAATCCCCCTGACAATCATATCCACCTGCACCCCTGCCTGACCTGCCTCATACAGGGCATCAATCAGCTGCCTGTCCGTCAAAGAGTTCATCTTTAGGAGAATGTAGCCTTTGCTGCCATTCTGTACCTTGCTGATTTCTCCCCTTATCATCTCCAGCAGGCTCTTTTTCAAATTTACAGGTGCTACCAGCAGCTTCTGGTACTCGCCCCACAGGTTGCCGATGCCCATGTTCCTGAAGAACATGGAGGCATCCCTGCCGATGGCATCATCCCCGGTCAAAAGAGCCAAATCAGTATACAGCTTTGCCGTCTTGGCATTGAAATTGCCGGTACCGATGTGGGTGATGTACTTCACGCCGCTTTCATTGGCAGGACGATAGGTAATCAGGCAGACCTTGGCGTGAACCTTGTAACGGTCAAAGCCGTAGAGAATGCGGCAGCCGGACTCCCGCAGGTCATTTACCCAGCTAATATTGTTTTCCTCGTCAAACCGTGCTTTCAGCTCCAGCAGCACCGTCACATCCTTGCCCATTTCCGCTGCCACCATCATGTAGTTCATCAGCTTGGCATGGCCCTTGCCAATACGATAGATGGTAATCTTGATGGACAGCACATCAGGATTGTACACTGCCTCCTTCACCAGCTGCAGCAAAATCCCGAAATCATCATACGGGTACTTCAGCAGCACATCCTGCCTCTTGACCAGCTCCAGCAGGCTGTCCTCTGCCTCCAGATGGAACTTTTCATCACAGGAAACAGGCTCATAAGGAGCGTAGTACATATCCTGCCGCATGGTTTCCGTCAGGTTGTCAGCCAGCCCGTACACATAGTCCAGCGTCAATGGCGCAGTGGTGGAAAATACCTGGGAGGCACCAATCTTGTAGCGGTCAATGAGATACTCCGCAATCAGGGACTTGCCCCGGCTCTTGATTTCCAGACGCACAGGAGTCAGATGCTTGCGCTTCTTCAATGCCTTCTTCATGGCCTCCAGATAGTCACCGGCCTCAACCTCTTCCTCCTCCAGATTGATGTCAGCACTTCTGGTAATGGCAAAAACAGCCTTGTCCATCACCGGGTAGCCCACAAAAATCTTGTCGATGAATT
>JAEDOE010000135.1 GCA_016302095.1 Anaerovibrio sp.
TATAGGTAGTGTATACAAGTAATATGCGTGGAGAAATGAGTGCTTTTCATTTATTTATTGTTTGTTATCGGCTATTCAATGCACTGCATTATATGATGCATATCGGAATATGATGTATGTCATATAATCTGTATAAGATGTTATATTGTATTGCATGGAAAGAATTTTGCGAGGTGTTTTTCAATGAATGTGATTCCAGTGGATTCATGGAAAGAGGATATGCAGGTTTTTCAGGAGGCTGCCAAAAAGTATTATGCAGGTGAGCTGAAGCGTGCCGAGTACAAGGGGATTTCCGGCAAGTTCGGCAGCTACGCCCAGAAGGGGGACGAGCCAAAGAGCATGCTGCGGCTGAGGATGCCTGCCGGGCGCCTGACCAGGGAGAAGATGGCTTTTATTGCGGAGTCTGTGCGTAAGTACGCTATAGATAAAATCAAGTTTACCACCTGCCAGACTGTCCAGCTGCACAATCTGGGGCTGGAGCCTGTGTGCAGGATTATGGAGGATGCCCTGAAGGTGGGCATCGTCACTGTAGGCGGTGGCGGAGATTTTCCGCGGAATACCACCTGTTCCCCTCTGTCCGGCATTGATGCAGATGAGTATTTCAATGTGATGCCTTATGCAGAGGCTGTAGGCCAGTATGCCATGCAGTTTATCAATGCGGAGAAGATGCCGAGAAAGTATAAAATCGGCTTTTCCAGCTCTCCGAAGAACCAGTCTCATGCCACCATGCGTGACCTTGGCTTCGTGGCGCGGCCTGATGGCAAGTTTGATGTGTACAGTGCAGGCGGCATCGGGCCAAATCCGAAGGTAGGCGTCAAGGTTGGCGAGGCTGTGGAGCCAAAGGATATCCTGAAGTATGTCCGCGCCATGTGGGTGATGTTCCGGGCCTATGGCAATTACGAAAACCGTGCCAGGGCAAGGAGCCGCTACATGCAGGAAACCCTGGGCGGTGCGGAAAAGTATTATGCAGCTTTTCAGGCAAAGCTGGCAGAGGTGGAGGGCACCGATGATTTCGCCTTTGAAATCAAAGAAGAAGCCATCACCAAGGCAGGGGACGGCACCATTGAGAACCGCAGGGCTATAGCCCAGAAGCAGCCGGGGCTGTACAGCGTAGTATGGCATCCGCTGGGTGGCTGCCCGTCACCGGAGGTATTCTGCCAGGTAAGTGATGCCCTGCAGGAGATTGAGGGGGCAGAAATCCGCCTGGCGCTGGATGAGACTGCCTATATCGTGAACCTGACCGCCGGGGAGGCACAGAAGTTTATTGATATGACTGCCGGTGACAGTGCCGCCAGCCTCTTTGAGATGGCTTCTGCCTGCATTGGCGGTGCTATCTGCCAGCAGGGTGTGCGTGATTCCCAGGCACTGCTGAGAAGCTGCGCGGAGGCTGTGCAGAAGGCAGGTATTCCTGACGGGGCACTGCCGGCCATTCACATTTCCGGCTGTCCTGGCTCCTGCGCTACGCCGCAGGTTGTGCCGATGGGCTTTAGGGGTGCTGTCAAGGACAGGCAGTCGGCATGGCTTTTGTATCTCAACGGTTGTGATGCTCAGGGACAGGAGGTATTCGGCAAGGAAGCAGGGGTGATTCTTGAGACCGAGGTTCCTGATTTTCTGGTGGAGCTGGGCAAGACAGTGGCTGACAGCGGCATGAGCTTTGCTGAGTGGAGCAAGGCAAATGCTGACGGAGTAGAAAAGGTCGCTGCCAAGTATTTCTGATATTCTTCTGCTGATGCTCTAATGTGCTGATGTTTTGAGTGGGTGTTTTTTGTTTGTTACGGTAAAGGAGAGGTAGCTATGGAGAAAACACAATTGATTGAAGCTATGGAAAGGATCGTGGGCAAGGAGCATGTGCTGCATTCCCCGGAGGCTCTCTATGAGTATTCCTATGATGCTACGCCTGGCCATTCCTACATGCCTGATGTGGTGGTATCGCCGGGAACGACTCAGGAAGTTTCGGAAATTATGAAGTTTGCCAACGAGCATAGGATTCCTGTGTATCCTCGTGGTTCCGGCACCAACCTGTCTGCCGGTACTGCTCCTTTGAAGGGCGGCATCGTGCTGCTGATGCTCCGCTTTGACAAGATTATTGATGTGGATCTGGAAAATTTGATTGCCGAGGTGGAGGTAGGTGTCATTGTGCAGGACATCAATGACCATATTGCCCAGTATGGCTTGATTTATCCGCCTGATCCTGGCACGGTAAAGACTGCCAGCCTGGGTGGCACTATTGCGGAAAATTCCGGCGGCCTGCGGGGACTGAAATACGGCATCACCAAGAACTATGTGCAGGGACTGGAAGTTGTCCTGGCCAATGGCGATATTATCCACACCGGCGGCAAGAACGTAAAGGACGTGTCCGGCTATGACATGACCAAGCTCTTTACCGGCTCCGAGGGAACTTTGGGCATTGTGACCAAGGCTCTTTTGAAGCTGCTGCCTGCTCCTGAGGCTACCAAGAGCATGATTGCCGTGTTTGATTCCATTGATGATGCAGGCAAGGCAGTGTCCGGCATTATTGCGGCAAAGATTATTCCGGCTACCTTGGAAATTCTTGACAATGCAACTATCCGCACTGTTGAGGACTTTACCCATGTGGGACTGCCGGTGGATGCAGATGCCATCCTGCTGATCGAGGTGGATGGCAATCCTGTTGTGGTTGAGGATGAAAAGGCAAAGGTGCTGGAGGTGCTGAAGGCGAATAATGCCCGTGAGGTTACTCTGGCAAAGTCCGCTGAGCACAAGGCACAGCTCTGGACGGCACGCCGCATGGCCCTGCCATGCCTTGCCAAGCTGCGTCCTACTACCTTTGTGGAAGATGCAACTATTCCAAGGAGCAAGATTCCTGATTTCCTGCGGATTGTGACCAAGGCATCCAAGGACCACAATGTAACTATTGGCACTTTCGGCCATGCCGGTGATGGCAATATGCACCCGACTATCGTGTGCGACCTGCGTGACGAGGATGAGATGAAGCGTGTGCATGATGCCATGGATGATATCTTCAAGGGAGCTCTGGCTCTGGGCGGCACTTTGTCCGGTGAGCATGGCATCGGCCTTGGCAAGCTGCCGTGGATGGAGCAGCAGCACGGCAAGGAGGGCATGAATGCCATGAAGGCGATCAAGCGCGCCCTTGACCCGAATTTGATTTTGAACCCTGGTAAGCTGTTAGGAGAGTGTTGATTATGGCTGAAAATAAATTGACGGCAGAGGCAATGAACAGTCATGATACTACTCTGCTGAGGGATATTGATGACGCTCTTGCCAACTGCATGAAGTGCGGCAACTGTCAGGCAGGCTGTCCGATTTACCGTGAAACGAAAAAGGAGTTTTCCGTGGCCAGGGGCAAGATTTCCCTGATGCAGGCAGTGCTTAGCGGCAAGCTGCCTATCAGCGAGGAATTTGACAGCATCATGGGGATGTGCCTGAACTGCAAGACCTGCTCTGCTAACTGCCCGTGCGGCGTAAAGGCGGATGATTTGATTTTGCGGGGGCGCAATGCAGCTGTCAAGGCACGGGGGCTGCACCCTGTCAAGAGCACAGTGTTCAAGCTTTTGAGCAATCGGCCTCTGTTCAATGCGGCGCTTAGGATGGGGGGCATGTTTGGCTGGCTCACCTTCAAGGATATTCCTGACAAGAATGCGGTATTTTCCCGCTTCCCTGTGCCGGGCATGGACCCGAACCGGGCTACCGCACCGCTGGCATCTACGCCTCTCAGGAGCGAGTACCCGGAGGTTATCAAGGTTGCCGGTGCCAAGCGCCGGGTGGCATTCTTCACCGGCTGTACCATTAACTTTATGTACACCGATATTGGCAAGGCAACCATTGAGGTGCTGAAGGAAAACGGCAACGAGGTTGTGCTGCCGGGCAAGCAGCATTGCTGCGGCACTCCTGTCCATGTGGCTGGCTGCTTTGATTTGGCCAATGAGATGGCAAAGCACAATATCGAGGTATTCGAGGGCTATGATGTGGACTACATTGTAGGCTCCTGCGGTTCCTGCGTGGAGGCACTGAGGGATTATCCGAAGTGGCTGAAGGATGAGCCGGAGTGGCAGGCCAGGGCGCAGAAGCTGTCGGACAAGGTGCGGGAAATCAGCCAGTTCCTGGTGGAGACAGGCTATCGGACAGATAACCTGGGCAACATCAACAAGATCGTGACCATGCACGACCCGTGCCATATGGTACGGGGCCTCAAGGTTACGGAGCAGCCGCGGCAGGTGCTGAAGTCTATTCCGGGGCTGAACTTCGTGGAGATGAAGGAGCATGACCGCTGCTGCGGCTCCGGCGGTTCCTTCTGCATGTCTCACTATGAGCTGTCACGGCAGATTAATGATCGCAAGTGCCAGAATATCGAAGCAACTCATGCGGACTATGTATGCGCCAGCTGTCCAAGCTGCCGTATGCACATAACAGACGGTATTGTACAGAACCATCTGCCTCAGGTGGCATACCATCCTGTGCAGCTTCTGGCAGAAGCATACCGCAAGGGCAAGGGATAAGTTAGTTGTAGCAAAGCGACAGTCTATTTCTCAAATGAATTGGGCTGTCGCTTTTTAATTAACTGTTCAAGTTCATTATACAATCAGCAACTGTAAGATATAG
>JAEDOE010000136.1 GCA_016302095.1 Anaerovibrio sp.
GCATGGGTGCAGCACTCAGCGATGAGCACCCGGGATTTCTCCGTGAGGCTGTCTATATGCTGTGCCCCTTCAATATAATATGAAAGGTCTCCCTTGTAAGCTGCGAACAGCACGGAGAAGGAGGTCAGCCTGCTTTCAGCCGGCTTGTGCTCATAGACATGCTTGAACACCTGGGAATCCGTGATAATCAGCTGTGGCGGAGCACTCAGCCGGGACAGGGCAAGCTCCAGCTTTTCTGCCGTGGTGCTGACCACAGTGCATTTCCTGTCCAAAAGCTCCCGGATGGTCTGCACCTGGGGCAGAATCAGGCGGCGCTTAGGTGCCTGAATGTCCTGGGGCATTACCAGCAGCACCACATCATCCTCCTTGACCAGCCTGCCTGTGATGAACTCATTGTCATAGTCCTCCGGCATCAGCCTGGCCAGAACCAGGCGCAGGCTTTCTACATCCTTTGCCCGGCTGCAATCCAGCAGCATTGCTTCTGCCTTGCGTTCCTTCAGCCTGTCCTTGAGCTGTGCCTTTAGATTAGCTGCCGCAGCCTCGTTGTCACCGAAGATGTTGATGAGGCACAGCACAGGAATATCCTTCTGGCGGAAGGAATCCAAAAGCCCCAGCTCCGCGGCAAAATCCGCCCTGCCATCAGCCGGAAAGACGATGATGGCTATCTCCGCCTTGTCCATAGCCAGCTTTGTCTTTTCCAGCCGCTGAGCCCCCAATACCGTGGTATCCTCAAGGCCTGCCGTGTCCATCAGCAGGCAGGGGCCCAGGGGATTGATTTCCATGGCCTTGTAGACAATGTCCGTAGTTGTTCCGGCCACCTCGGATACGATGGAGGTGCTCTGGCCTGTCAGGACATTCAAGAGCGTTGACTTGCCGCTGTTGGTCCTGCCAAAAATGCCTATATGAAGCCTGTTTGCATTTGGTGTTGAATTTAACTCTGCCATAATTAAAACCTGAAATCCCTTTTACCCTTGCTAATATCGGCAATATGCTCTGCGGCAATCTTCCTGACCTTTTCGTTAGGAATCTTTTTCAGCTCCTCGGCTATCATGGCCATGCCCTTTGCCCTGGTTTCTTCACTGGCATAATCCTCCAGGTATTCCTTCAAGGTCATCAGGGCATTCGGATGGCAGCAGTTCAGAATCTGCTTGCTCTTGCAGAGGGACATGAACCTGTCCCCGGTGCGGCCTTCCCTATAGCATGCCGTGCAGAAGCTTGGCACATAGCCCAGGTTGATGAGCCAGCTGATTACCTCGTCCAGGGTGCGCTGGTCGCTGACATCGAACTGGGCGGAGTTATCATCCTCAGGCTCCTCCTCGGCATAGCCGCCTACGCTGGTACGGGAAGCACCGCTGATCTGGGAAATGCCCAGCTCCAGAGCCTTCTCCCTGACGGCCTTGCCCTCACGGGTGGAGATAATCATGCCGGTATACGGCACAGCCACCCTGATGAGGGCGATAATCTTCTCGAAGATTTCATCGCTGATGCCGTTGTCAAAGGCCTCCGGGTCAATATCATCAGCCTTCTTGACACGAGGTACGCTGATGGTATGAGGGCCCACGCCATGGACAGCCTCCAGGTGCTCTGCATGCATCAGGATGCCGGCAAATTCATAGCGGTACATTTCCAGCCCGAACAGCACGCCCAGTCCCACATCATCAATGCCGCCTGCCTGAGCCCTGTCCATGGCCTCCGTATGGTAGGCATAATCATGCTTTGGTCCGGTCGGGTGAAGCTTTTCATAGGCTTCCTTGTTATATGTCTCCTGGAACAGGATATAAGTGCCGATACCGGCATCATGAAGCTTCTTATAATTTTCCACCGTAGTAGCTGCAATATTGACATTTACCCGGCGGATGGCGCCATTCTTATGCTTGATATTGTAAATGGTGTTGATGGATTCCAGCACATATTCGATAGGATTGTTGACCGGATCCTCCCCCAGCTCGATGGCAAGGCGCTTGTGTCCCATATCCTGCAGGGCGATTACTTCCTTGCGGATTTCGTCCTGAGTCAGCTTCTTGCGGCTGATGTGCTTATTTTTCAGATGATAAGGGCAGTACAGGCAGCCGTTGACGCAGTAGTTGGAAAGGTACAGCGGCGCAAACAGCACAATGCGGTTGCCGTAGTAGTCTTCCTTGATCTGCCTTGCCAGGTCATAAATCTCCTGCAGCTTTTCCTCATTGTCGCAGGCCAGGAGCACGGAAGCCTCCCGGTGGGTAAGTCCCTTGCCAAGCTTTGCCTTGGCAATAATGGCATCAACTACCTCCATATTGTCCTTGTTCTCATCGGCATATTGCAGGGTTGCCTTTATTTCCTCGTCGGAGATAAATTCCTCTGCCTTCATTGATTTTACATCATACATTTTCGATCCCCCTGTTTCTATAATCTCCCCGGTCACAGACTATATTGTAACCGGCATTTCTAACGCGATTTTTCAAGCACACAATACACTCTGCCGCTTCCTCGCCTGTGCAGATTTTGGCATCGTACAGGGCATACTTCTTGCGCACCGCCTTGGGCGAAAGGTTCGGCATGACTACGTTGGCACCTGCCCTGAGCCCCTTTTCCCTGCCCACCGGGTCAATAGTGCCCAAAGCTGTGGTAGCAGGCAGCAGCACATTGGGCAGCAGCAGCCTGATGATGGACAGCAGGGTGAGCGTCATGGCAGCCGTTCCCCCCGGCGCATTGCCAAAGGGCGTATCGTGCTGCGGTATAAAAGGGCCGATGCCCACCATGTGAGGCTTCAGCTCCCGCAGGAACTGCAAATCCTCATGCAAGGTATCAACGGTCTGCCCCGGGGAGCCTGTCATGAAGCCTGCTCCCACCTGATAGCCTATTTCTTTTAGTGCATACAGGCACTCCTTGCGATGCTGCAGGGACATTTCCCTTGGATGGAGCTTTCTGTAGTGCGCCTCGTCAGCCGTTTCATGGCGCAGCAGGTATCTTTCAGCACCTGCCTCAAAATAACGCTGATAGCTGGCCCTATCCTTTTCACCGATGGACAGGGTGATGGCGCAGTCAGGATGGTTTGACTTGATGCTGCTGATAATCCGGCACAGCCTGTCATCTGTAAAATACTCATCCTCGCCTCCCTGAAGCACAAAGGTCCGAAAGCCCAGCTCATAGCCGTTTTGGCAGCAGTCCAGGATTTCCTCAGCGGTCAGCCGGTATCTGGAAGCCTGCCTGTTATCACGCCTGATGCCGCAGTAGTAGCAATTGTTCTTGCAGAAATTGGTGAACTCGATAAGTCCCCGGATAAAGACCTCCTGCCCATAGACGGCTTCCCTGACGGCTACAGCCCGCTGACGCAGGTATTCCCCCTCGTTGCCCTCCAGCAGATACTGAAGCTCGTCCCTTGTGATATCCTGTTTTGCTTCAATATCGTCAACAACAGAAATATTATCATCTCCTAAAAATAGCTATTATTTATGCTTACAAATCAATGATATTACTTTTGCTAATTTAAAGCAACATTATTAACAGAAAATTTCTACAAAAATCGCAAAAAGCTTCATGTGCAGCAGGTAGTTGACCAATGTTCAATAACATATTTTCCCACTAATAATATTATGCCTGATACCATGCTTGCTTTTTTTGAGAAATGAGCGTAAAATGTAGGGAGCCTTTGGCTACAGTTTATTTTCATATTTTAGCTATATAATGCGGTGAAATTGTTTTTGAAAGGTGAGATTTTATGTTCAGTGGCATTGGTGTTACAGAGCTTGTCTTGATACTGGTTATTGCCTTGGTGGTTTTCGGGCCTGGCAAGCTGCCTGACGTAGGCAAGGCTTTGGGCAAGAGCATCAGGGAGTTCAAGAATGCTGAGAAAAACATCATTGAGGATGTTACCGTTGTAGACGAGGATAAGAAGTCTACCGGCACCAAGGCGTAAGCCCCATGGCGTATAAGGCATAGTGATATGGCAAATACTTCAGAATTATCAAGTGTACCGGATGATCTGACGGTACAACAAGAGAAAGTTGTGCAGGAGCATGAAGCTGTGCAAAAGCAAGAGGCTGAGCCTGATGAACAGGCTGACAATATGTCCATCCTGGCGCACCTGACGGAGCTGCGGCGGCGCATCCTGTACAGCCTGCTGGGCGTGGCGATAGGTTCAGCTATTGCCTATGGCTTTCTGGACAGGATTATGGCGTGGCTGGTGGAACCGGCAGGAAAGCTCTACTATATGCAGCCGGCGGAGGCATTTTTTGTCTACATCAAGGTGACCATGTTTTCCGGCTTCATCATCTCCCTGCCGATTATTTTTTATCAGGCATGGGCATTTCTGCTCCCGGCCCTGACCATGCGGGAGCGGCTGATGATGTCTGTACTGGTGCCGGTGTCCGTGGTGCTCTTTGCGGCAGGCATGCTGTTTTCCTTCAAGCTGGTGCTGCCGGTGGCCATGAGCTTCTTCCTGGGGATGGGCAACAGTGATTTTCAGCCGTTTTTATCGGCTGGCAGCTATTTTGATTTTATCCTGACCTTTGTGCTTCCCTTTGGCATGCTGTTTGAGATGCCGCTGGTCATGCTGGTGCTGGCATGGATGGGCATTGTGACATCTGA
>JAEDOE010000137.1 GCA_016302095.1 Anaerovibrio sp.
ACTGCCCCGGTTGGCATCCCTGCCGGTCAGGTAATTGCTCATCAGGCAGCGGCCTGAATAGGAAATGCACATGGCACCGTGGACGAACATCTCCAGCTCCACAGAGCACCTGCTGCGGATTTCCCTCATTTCCTTCAGGGACATCTCACGAGCCAGCACTACACGGTCCGCCCCCATATCCGCCCAGGCATTCACCGCCGCCCAGTTGGTATTGTTCGCCTGAGTGCTGATATGCAGCTCAACATCCGGCGCAAACTGCTTTGCCAAGGTAAAAACACCCAGGTCCGCCACCAGGATGCCGTCCACCCGGATACTGTTCAAATAACTCAGATAATCAGGCAATGCTTCTATATCGCTGTTATGGGGAAAGATATTGACCGTCACGTATACCTTCTTGCCCAAACCATGGGCAAAGCTGACTGCCTCCCCCAGCTCCTCCCGGGAAAAATTCCCTCCGAAAGCACGCAGCCCAAACGCCTTGCCCCCTAAGTAAACGGCATCAGCACCGTATAAAAGAGCCATCTTGAGTTTTTCCATATTGCCAGCCGGAGCCAAAAGCTCAGGTTTCTTCATCTATCTATACCTCCAACTTACTGCCAATCCATCGCCATCTTCGTGGATTTCCGTCCTGAATTCATCATTTTCCGTTACCATGCCGATGTACTCCCGCAGCCTCTTTACGATAGTGCGGAAACGCCTCGGCACAGGCCCACTTCCCCGCACATAGCCGCGAAACAGCACATTGTCAGCAATCACAACCCCGTCCTCCGCCAAAAGAGGATACACCTTGCGGAAATAATCCGGGTACTGCCCCTTGGCCGCATCAATGAACACCAGATCAAAACTGCCGGATTGCCTCAGGATATTCTCACCGGCATCTCCCCGAATGATATCAATCTGCCCGGCAAACCTGCTCCTGCCAATAAAGTCCTCCGCCTCATCAGCCCGCTCATCACTCAGCTCCAGCGTCACAATCTCCACATCACCAGCAGAATTCGCCGCAATATACAGGGTTGAATAGCCGATGGCCGTGCCTATTTCCAGCACCCGGCGGGGCTTTTTTTGCGCCACAGCCTCCGTCAGCACCCGCAGCCCCTGTGAATTGATAATGGGCACATGGTTTGCCTCGCCGTATTCCTTCATCTCCGCCAGCAGGGCGGTCAATTCCTTATCTTCCTTATCTACCTTATATCCTTTATCGTCGCTTTTCACTCTATCCTCGCTTGTATAACTCTGTCCCAGCTCGTATATCAGCTCGTATCAAATATATTTTCCTTGCTTGGCGCAGATTTCTACCTTACCTGATCTACCAGCCCCAGATGCTCACCATAGGTATAACCGTAGTGGTTATGCCCCTCACGATCCGCCACAAAATACAGATAATCCGTAGCAGCAGGATGCAGCACCGCCTCAATAGATGCCATTCCCGGACTTGCGATAGGTCCCGGCGGCAACCCGTAATGAAGATATGTATTGTATGGTGACTCCACCAGCGTATCCTCGATAGACAAATCCTCCTTGACCTCATCACGCAGGTACTGCAATGTGGTATCCGTCTGCAGTGGCATGTTAATCTCCAGCCGCTTGAAAAAAACCTGAGCGATTATCGGCCTGTCCTCAGGGTAACGTGCTTCCTTTTCCACCAGGGAAGCCAGATTGACCAGCTCATAGATGGAAAGATTGCAGTCTGCTGCCTGCTGCCGCATCTCAGGCGTCAGCTTCCTGTCAAACTCGTCCGCCATCTTCTGCATAATCTCCCGCGGAGTAGCATCATTGGCAAAATCATAAGTATCCGGAAACAAAAATCCCTCTATGCGGTAATCCGCCTCCGGCACTGCCTCTATATAGTCATAGGGAGCAAAGTCCTTTGCCTCTGCCAGAAATTCCTTTTCATCCGCCAATCCCTGTTCAGCAAACAGCTTCGCCACCTGGCGTACATTCAGCCCCTCCGGCACCGTCACACGCACGGCAGAAGACCGTCCGTGAATCAATACGTTGAGGGCGTCCCCCGGTCTCATGCCCGGCTGCAGCTCAAAAACACCTGCCTGAAACTTGCTTTCTGCATTATTGAGCTTCACTGCCAGCCAGAATTTTGCCTGGGAATCAATAACCCCTTCCTGTTCCAAAAGCTCGCCAATCTCTGATGAGCCCATGCCCGGCTTGATGCGCACATAAACCCTGTCCTCGCCGGCAACCTCTGTCACATCAGAATAGGCACAGCTCATAGCCAGCAGCACCATACTGACTGCCGCCACAGCACAGGCACCAACGGCAGAAGCAATCAGCACATTGCGCTTCGCCTTTTTCTGTGCTTCCTCCCCCTCGGCATTGCGATAAAAAAAACACGCCTCCATCTTGCTTGCCAACTTTTCCTTTAACTCACTAAAGCCCATAATCCACCCCACAAAATCTTACTCTTATTATTTTACCACCATTTAGAAAACTTTGTGAAGTATTTTCCATGATTATTATCTGTATAATAGTGAGATTATCCATATTGTTAGATGATTATCGGTATTCCCGGGCTATATCAGCAAAGCTCCGCAACCCCTCAATGTAGTCAGCATATACCTGCTCCAAATCCTTGCCCCGGTAAATCTTGCACAAACCGCAATTGTCACAGTCAGCCCGGCATTGAAATTGCTTCCTGATATACTGCTTTCTTTCCTCTCTTGTTGAATTTCCTATTTCAGGTATCACTGCCATCATAACGTTCACCTCTAAGCCATTTTTCTGCCTGCTGCCACGCAGGGTAAAAACCTGCCACCAGAGCATGAAATTTCGGTGTATGGTTCTTTTCCAGCAAATGCACCAGTTCATGAATAATGACATATTGCAGGCACTCCGGCGGCCTTTTAGCTAGATTGAGGCTGAGCCATACCCGCTTCTCTTTTATATTGCAGGAGCCCCAGCGTGTTTTCATGCGCTTGAGGCGCACCTCCTTTGCCGACAGGCCAGTAATTTGCTCACACCTTGGAAAAACCTCCGGCACGGCTCGTTCCAGCTCCCTCCGGTACAGCTCATACAGGCAGTCCTCCAGCTGCTCCCTGCCGCTGCCCGGCGGCACTGCCAGCACAACATGGCCATCTGCCAGCCTGGCAAAACGGGCATGCTCCGTAAAAACCACCTTCAGCTCATAGGCTTTTCCCCACAAAAAGCATCTGCCACCTTGGGCAGCAATCCTTTCTCCCCAGCCCTGCAAAAATTTTTCCCGCGCCGCCACGATTCCCTGCCATGCTTCCCGCAGCACCGCCATCCATTCGTAATTCCGTACTCCCGGGGCGCAGCTCAACACCACATCGCCATAGGGCGGCACCACCTTCACCCGTATATTCTTCATCCGCGGCCTGCGCACCACCTGCACAGGCACTCCTTCAAATATGTATTCCTTCTTCGCAGTCATCCGCACCATCCCTGACAGATCATAAAGTGCTCCAATATATAAAAGAACATTTTGCTACATACATTCTATCATGTAAGTAATAAAAAATCAATAGTTCTAAAAAATACCCGCTGGCCAAGTATCCTCTACTTAGCCAGCAGGTATCTGCTTTTCGTGTAATATGATCTTTTCTCAGTCCGCAGGACGGATGCCGGTCTTGCCGGTAAACTTGTGATAATTGCCGCCGTTGTGACGATTGATAAGCTCGGCAAAAATCTCCTCCGGCTTGATGTTGTGGTAAGCCAGCAGCACCAGGCAGTGATACCACAAATCGCCCATTTCGTAGACAATCTCATCCTTGTTGAGATTCTTGGAGGCAATGACGGTCTCCACCGCTTCCTCACCCACCTTTTTCAGGATTTTGTCCTGCCCCTTCTCAAAGAGGTAGTTGGTGTAGGAGCCCTCCTTCGGGTTCAGCTGGCGGTCCTTGATGACAGCATACAGCTCGTTCATGATGCCTGCCAAGGCATTTTCATCTGCCGCAGGCTGCTCCACCACTGCCAGTGCCTTGTCGTTTGGCAGCAGGCGGCGTCCGCTGAAGCAGGAGTAGGTACCTGTATGGCAGGCGCCGGAGCCCTGCTGATGGACGATAACCAGCACCGTATCCCCATCGCAGTCATAATACATGTCCTTTACATCCTGCATGTTGCCGGAGGTTGCCCCCTTGTTCCACAGCTCCTGACGGCTGCGGCTCCAAAACCAGGTAGTCCTGGTTTCCAGCGTCTTTTGCAGGGATTCTGCATTCATGTACGCCAGCATCAGCACCTGACCATTTTCCTCCTGCACCACAGCAGGTACCAACCCATTTTCATCAAACTTAATCATAGAAATATCCAGCATCAGAATCTAACCTCCACTCCGCGGGATTTGAGATAATCCTTCACCTGGCGCACAGTGTACTGCCCATAATGGAAGACTGAGGCAGCCAGCACGGCATCTGCCTTGCCCTCGGTCAGCACATCATAAAAATGCTCCATCTTGCCTGCTCCGCCGGAAGCAATAACAGGCACATCTACAGCCTCGGACACCGCCCTGGTCAGGGGAATGTCGTAGCCGTCCTTGGTGCCGTCAGCATCCATGCTGGTCAGCAAAATCTCTCCTGCCCCCAGCTCCGT
>JAEDOE010000138.1 GCA_016302095.1 Anaerovibrio sp.
TTTATGATGAGCTGGATATGGATTTTCCTGCTGACTGGGAGCTGATGGAGAAGCCTTATACTTATCAGCTTTCCGGCTACTGCGCTGATTGCGCGGCTGAGAAGCTGCTGACCTCGGAGGAATGGGGGCAGCGCATCAACAATCTCTGCCATGAGCTGTATTTGCAGGATATGCTGGTGTCTGACAAGGCAAAGCAGTATATGACGGATGCGGTGGAGAGGTGGCTGAATGGCATTGAGTCTGCCGATGAGCTGACCAGGTTTGATTTGGCCAACCCGGAGATTTTGCAGGAGCTGATCTGGATTATGGTACTCAGCGATACTGAGGCCTGTGAGACAGCCCTGCAGGAGTATCGTGACAGCGTACAGCCGATTCTCTACGAGCTGAAGGAGCTTTTGGAGCAAGCGACACCTGCCTGGAAGGCGTATGTGGCACGCAGCTCCAGCCTGCCTGAATCCATGTCCGATGGGGAGTATCACGAGTATACCCTGGCCTTTCCGGCTGAGGATACTGTAGGACAGGACTTTTATTTCCGCAAGCATGTGGAAAAGAGCAGGGTGGAGATGTTCGTGAGTCAGCATCGCATTGCCTCTATTCAGGAGCTTTTGGCAGATGCAGGCTTTCAGGAAAAGTGGATAGATATGGTGATGGACAAGGCTAATGAGCTTTTGAAATAGGCAATGTACAGCAAGTGATTCATAGCTTATGTTGCATCTCAGGTGATTTCAGAAAATTTTAATTTTTTCATGTTAAAATCATTGGGTCAATTTTTGGATTGGGAGGATTTGCAATGAAAAAATTTTCGGTTTGTATTTTGGTTTGCTTGTTGATGATGTCGATTTGTTCCATGGCCTTTGCCGCCAAAAAGACAGGCAGCCTGCAGCCGGAGGATTTTGCCTTCAAGGGGGTGGCCCTTGGTGATACAAGTGATGTGATGCAGGAGAAGCTGGGGGAGCCTGACTTTGATACGGAGATCGTGGTGCTGGAGCAGGCTGTCAAGTGCTATGTGTACTCGGCGGATTTGAAGGTCTGCGTGGACCCCAGGACGGAAAAGGTTGTAGCAGTGCTCTGCAAGGACAAGGAGTACAAGGCAAGGGACGGAGTTTCCTATGGTGCCACTCGTGCCAAGTTGATGAAGACCTATGGCAAGGCTGACAAGGAGAAGCGGGATGGCAACCTCTATTATGTATATAGGAATCCTGAGGACGAGAAGCAGAAGCTGATGCTGCAGATGGAGCCTGTGGATTACTATGTGGAGAATTTTTTGCTTACCAGCCTGCCCCTGACTGAGGAGGAGGCGGCTGAATATGAGATGGGAGAGTTCCCGACGGAGCTGTCCGGGGAGGAGGAGCCGAAGCTTAGCGGCGGCTTCAACAGCCGTGGCGAGTGGTGGGCTGCCTACAAGGTAAATGATCATGTGACGATAGGTATCTGATTTTAGTCAATCGTCATTTTTTCGGTGCCTGCCGGGCGGATATTTGCCAGCTGGTGCAGGTGCCGTGGGAATTTTTGCTGGAGGGGTATAGTTTAGAAGGAAAGCGGGTGTTGATTTTTGGATGTGAAGCGTCTAATCAGGGTTGCTCAGGGCTTGGAGCCGGCAGACCTGGTGCTGAAAAATGCGGAGGTTTTCCACGTTTTTACAGGTGAGTTTATCCTGGGGGATATAGCGATTGCCGATGGCTATATTGCCGGGACAGGCTCTTATTTTGGCATTGAGGAAATAGATATGAGCGGACGGTATATCGTGCCGGGGCTGATTGATGCCCATGTGCATATTGAAAGCTCCATGCTGACGCCGTATCAGTTTGCCAAGGCGGCACTGCCCTGCGGCGTTACCACGGTTATTACGGACCCTCATGAGATTGCCAATGTCTGCGGTACGAAAGGGATTCAGTTTATGCTGGATGCAACTGAGAAGATTCCGCTGAATGTGTATGTCATGCTGCCATCCTGTGTGCCGTCCACGGATTTTGAGAATTCAGGGGCAAAGCTTTTGGCAGATGATCTGGAACCGTTTTTGCAGCACCCCAGGGTGCTGGGGCTGGCGGAGATGATGAATGCGCCGGGGGTGCTGACACAGGATGCCTCCGTCATGGAAAAGCTAAATATGGCAAGGCGGGCAGGTATGCATGTGGATGGTCATGCACCTGGGCTTACCAGCAGCCAGCTGATGGGCTATGCTGCAGCAGGGATTACCTCTGACCATGAGTGCATTACCAAGGAGCAGGCACTGGACAGGCTGCGTGCCGGTATTGGCGTCATGCTCCGGGAGGGCACGGCTGCCAAGAATCTCAAGGCACTGCTGCCGGCCATCAATCCTGATACGGCACCATATTTTATGTTCTGCTCTGATGACAAGATTCCGGCAGAGCTTTTGGAAAACGGTTACATCAATGACATGATACGGATTGTTGTATCTGAGGGCGGCGTAAGCGTCGCCAATGCCTTGCAGATGGCAACTATCAACACGGCACGGCACTACAACCTCAAGGATGTGGGGGCGATTATGCCGGGCTGCAAGGCGGATTTGCTGGTGCTGGACAGCCTCAATCCGTGGGTGCCGCTGCAGGTCTACAAGGATGGCAGGCTGGCTTATGACCAGGGCAGGCTGGTGCAGACTGGTACGGAGCTGGATTCCTCAGACTTGGAGCATACTGTCAATGTGGGGGAGCTGAGCCTGGAGTCCCTCAGGCTGCCATTGGCAACGGAGATGGCTCATGTAATCGGGCTGGTGCCTTATCAGATTGTAACCAAAAAGGCAACCCTGCCTGTCAAGCGGGTGGATGGCTGTGCTGTCAGCGATACTGAGAATGATGTGCTGAAGCTGGCGGTGTTTGAGCGGCACAGGGCAACAGGCAATGTAGGGCTGGGGCTGGTAAAGGGCTTTGGGCTGAAGCGTGGTGCCCTGGCATCGACAGTGGCTCATGATTCCCACAATCTCATTGTGATTGGCACCAATGATGAGGATATGCTGGCAGCTGCCATGGAGCTGCAGCGCATTGGCGGCGGCATTTGCATCGCTGATGGCGGCGAGATAACGGCCTCCCTGGCTTTGCCTGTAGGCGGCCTGATGACCAATGAGCCTGCCCAGGCAGTAGCTGACAAGCAGGCGGAGATTATTGCCAAGGCACGGGAGATGGGCGTGCCGGAGTTCTATTCGCCGTTTTTGACACTGGCATTCCTCAGTTTGCCGGTTATTCCGTCCCTGAAGCTGACTGATAAGGGGCTGGTGGACGTGGATGCCTTCAAGTTTATTCCGCTGGGGGTAAAGTAAATCCATTATTTGTGATTTTTTGCGCTTTGGTAAGTTTTTCTTGGTTATACTTTAGGAAGGTTCGGAGATATAGCTTATGTTTTTTCTCAATTCAACGAAGGCAGCAGAGCTTTGGGAAGCAAGGTTTGGCAGGCTGGCTACTCCTTTTTCTTTGGCGAGGCTGCTGGTGCTGTTCTTCTGTGTCTGTGCCCTGTTTATACCTGGCGATTATGGTGTGGCTGCCGGTGAGAGGATACTTCCCAATCCGCCTGCCGTTACGGCGGAGTCTGCCATTGTGGTGGACTTGCAGACAGGGGGCATTATCTATGGCAAAAATGCTGATGTGAGGCAGTATCCTGCCAGCACTACCAAGGTGATGACGGCCGTACTGGCTCTGGAGGAGGGGGACAATAACAGGACGGTAGTTGTCAGCCCTTATGCGGCATGGGTGGAATGCACCGGCCTCTGGGCAGGCCATGCCATGCGGGAATTTGACATGATAGAGCTGATGCTGCTGGAGTCGGATAATGGTGCGGCAACGGCTCTTGGTGAGGCTGTTGGCGGCAGTGAGTCCGCCTTTGTAGCCATGATGAATGACAAGGCCCGGGAGCTGGGGATGAATGGCACTCATTTTGAGAACTGCAACGGCATGCCGGACGCCAATCATTATTCTACGGCACGGGATATTGCGAAGGTTTCTGCCTACGCCATGAAGAATGAGATGTTTCGCCGCATTGTGGCCAGCGAGAGGATTATCATGCCTGACTGGCAGACTCCAGGGGCTGTATACGAGGCGGAGAATACCAATAAGCTTTTGGAGAGCTATCCTGGTTGCATAGGTGTCAAGACAGGCTTTACCAACGCTGCCGGTGGCTGCCTGGTGTCTGCTGCAAGGCGCAACGGCAGGGAGCTTTTGTGCGTGGTGCTGAAATCCAGCGATATGGACACGAGGTTTTCTGATTCGGCGGCACTTTTGGATTATGGTTTTCTTTGTGCAGAAAATGGGCTGGCAGAGCTGCCGAAAAATTGACATAGCTAGTAAGTTTTGTTATCCTTAAAGGAGCGACATTCTTTTGTGCAGGCATGCGCAGGGAGAAGGTTGCTCCTTGTTTTATTTTGTATGTTAGGGGCGATATTATGAACGTTGAGCATATCCATCACTATAGTCATCATCTGGGCAGGGATATGAATATCCGTGTATATGGGCACGATGGGCTGCCTATTGTGGCTTTTCCGTGCCAGGACGGCAATTGCTACAATTATGAGGGCTATGGCTTTTTGGACAATATAGCTGACTATATTG
>JAEDOE010000139.1 GCA_016302095.1 Anaerovibrio sp.
CCATGATGTTGATGGTGTCGTACTTCATCAGCCTGTATTCCTCCAGCATCCGCTCTGGACGCATTCTTGCTACCTTGAAAATACTGTCATCCAGCGACTCCACCGCATTTTCCACCTTGGCACTGGCACTTGGCATAGCATCTTCCAGCACGCCGCAGCCCAGATTTATTCCCAGCAATATACCTGCCGTCAAAGCAGCGATTTTCTTCATAATCCATTCCTCTCCAACATATTTGCAATACATTACATGCAACTGGTACATATCATTTAATATGTATTTACTAATACAACTAATATAACCATCGCAAACAGCAAAATCTAAAACATTTTGTACTGCCCATTATAATAGCACATATAACCCCCCCCTTGCAAGGCATTAGAGCTAAAAAATTCAAACTTTTTCCTGCCCTTGAGTCTTGCGGCTTACAGATAGGCTGCTCGCAAGGGTTCTTTTAAAGTAAATTTCCATTTTTTGCAACAAAAAATACCCCCTTCCAAACAGGTCAAGATATTAAAATATCTTGCCTGCTTGAAAGAGGGTATTTGACCATCTAGCCAGCAAATCAATATATCGTTACCAAATAGGATATCGTTATCCAAAGAGGGAAAGCTGGTCGCTCTCGTCCATGCTGTCAAGACAGCCGTGGCGGCGCAGTGCCTCCACGGAGGTCTTGGTAATCCCCGTGCGCTTTTTGAGATTTTCCACGGAGGAAAACTCCCCATGCTCACGTTCCTGCTCAATGGCGTGGGCATCCACGCCCCCCAGCCCCCCAAGAGCCGTAAAGGGCGGCAGGATAGCATTATGCTCCGGCACCATCATGAACCTGTCCGCCTTGGAGCGGTACAAATCCACCCTTTCGCAGACAAAGCCCCGGATGTACATCTCCCATGCCAGCTGCAGCACAACGTAAAGCTCCTCCTCCTTGGCCTCACGCTTGTCCTTAGCTTCCAGCTCTGCCATTTTTTCCTCCACCGCCTTCTTGCCCCCGGCAATAATATCCGCATCAAAGGCAGCCGCCCGGATGGAGAAATAGGCCGCATAGTATGCCAGCGGATAGTGCACCTTGCAGAAGGCAATGCGGTACGCCATCATCACATAGGCAGTAGCATGGGCACGAGGGAACATGTACTTAATCTTCTGGCAGGACTCAATGTACCATTCAGGAATCTTCTTCTCCCTGAGCATTTCCACCTGGTCCTCAGGGATTCCCTTGCCCTTTCTGACACGCTCCATAATCTTGAAGGACGCCAGCGGGTCCACCCCGCTGTGCATGAGATAAATCATGATATCATCACGGGCAGCAATAGCATTCTGCAAGGTGCAGGTGCCATTCCTGATCAGATCCTGGGCATTGCCCAGCCACACATCTGTACCATGGGAAAAGCCGGAGATGCGCACCAGGTCACTAAAGCACTGGGGGTTGGTATCGTCAATCATCTGACGGGTAAAATTCGTCCGAAACTCCGGGATGCCGTAGGTACCTGAGTTGGCTCCCAGAAGCTCCGGCGTCACCCCCAGTGCCGCAGTGGAGTTGAAAATGCTCAGGGTAGCCGGGTCATCAAAAGGAATGGTCTTCGGGTCACGATGAGTCAAATCCTCCAGCATCTTGATTACTGTAGGATCATCGTGGCCCAAGATATCCAGCTTTACCAGACGGCTGCTGATGGAATGATAATCAAAATGAGTAGTGATAGTATCCGAGGTCAGATCATCTGCCGGATGCTGCAGCGGCGTAAAGAAATGCACATCCATGTTCCGGGGCACTACCATGATACCGGCAGGATGCTGGCCGGTAGTACGCTTTACTCCCTGGCAGCCCACCGCCATCCTGCCAATAAAGGCATCACGCTTGGACTGCCCCTTTTCCTCGTAATACTTTTTCACAAAGCCGTAGGCGGTCTTATCCGCCACGGTGGTAATGGAACCGGCCCGGAACACGTTGTCCTTGCCAAAAAGTTCCTCGGTATACTTATGCGCCACCGGCTGATACTCGCCGGAAAAGTTCAGGTCAATATCCGGCACCTTGTCACCATCAAAGCCCAGGAACACCGCAAAAGGAATTTCGTGGCCATCCTTGACCATGTTAGTGCCGCAGACAGGACATGCCTTGTCCGGCAAATCGTAGCCGCAGCCGTAGGAGCCGTCCAGGATAAACTCGCTGTGCTTGCAGTACGGGCATCGCCAATGAGGCGGCAAAGGATTTACCTCTGTAATATCCGTCATGGTGGCCACAAAGGAAGAGCCTACAGAACCACGGGAGCCTACCAGATAGCCGTCAATATTGGATTTTTTCACCAGCTTGTGGGCAATCAGGTACAGCACGGAGAAGCCGTGGGCAATAATCGGTTTCAGCTCCTGGTCTATCCTGTCCTGCACCACCTTGGGCAGGACGCTGCCGTACAAATCATGAGCCTTGCTGTAGGTCATTTCCCTGATTTCCTCATCCGCCCCCGGAATCATCGGGGAATACAGCCCGTCAGGAATGGGCTTGAACCGCTCCACCATGTCGGCAATCTTCCGGGGATTGGTCACTACTGCCTCATAGGCGGCTTTCTCTCCCAGATAGGTGAACTCCGCCAGCATTTCCTCCGTAGTGCGCAGGAAAAGAGGCGGCTGCTTGTCCGCATCCGCAAAGCCCCTGCCCTTCATGAGAATCGCACGATAGATATAGTCCTCAGGATTGAGAAAATGCACATCGCAGGTGGCTATCAGGGGCTTATTCAGCTTCTTTGCCAGCTCCGCCACCTTCAGATTGAGATTGATCAAATCCTGTTCCGTGTTGATGTGGGGAAAAGCCTCCTCCCGGATGAGGAACTCGTTGTTGCCCACAGGCTGGATTTCCAGATAATCATAAAAACTGGCGATTTCCAGCAATTCTTCCTCTGTTGCCCCTGCCACAATGGCCCGCATCAGCTCCCCTGCCTCACAGGCAGAGCCGATAATCAGCCCCTCCCGGTATTCCTGAATCAGCCTTTTGGGCATACGGGGACGCTTGAAGAAAAACCGCAGGTTGGACATGGAAATCAGCTTGTACAGATTGCGCAGGCCAATGGGATTTTTCGCCAGGATAATAATATGGTGGGCTTTTTTCTGCTGATAGTCATCCCCCACCAGATAGCCCTCTACGCCATAGATGACCTTGATGCCTGTGTCCTTGGCAGCCGACATGGCATCAGGAAAGGCCTGCACGCAGCCGTGGTCAGTGATGGCGATAGAATCCCAGCCCCACTTGGCTGCGGTCTTAATCAGTGCCTTGGCAGAGGACACCGCATCCATGGAGCTCATGTTGGTATGGCAATGCAGCTCCACTCTTTTTTCGGCGGCATTGTCCTTTCTGGCCTCCCTGTCCACCAGCATCAGTGCCTCCGGCATAATGCCATAATCATTGGCATAGGTATCATAGCGGACAGGCCCCCGCACCTTCACCATGCCTCCTGCCTTGGCAGCCGCCTTCAGCCTACCCAGCACAGTCTCGTAGCCATCGTGGTCACTGATAAACACCTTGCAGCTGATGCCCTCGGTGGTATCAGCCAGGGAAAACAGCAGCATATTGGTATTGGCAAACTCCTTGCCGTCCACACCGGCAATATAGCCCTGCGCCACCACGGAGCGCATCTCTCCCTGCAGCTGGCTGATAGGCGTCAGCTCACCTACAATGCCATCCCCAAAGACAATAGGCGAATTCTCATCACCGATAGCCAGCTGCCTGCGGCGATACCGCCTGCCGCCGTTACCGTTGCTGCCGCCGTTGCCACCGTTTCCTCCATTGCCGTTACTGCCATGGCTGCCGTTACCGCCATGGGCGGCATCGCCTGACGAGCCTGCCGCACCGCCACTGCTCCTGTAGCCGCCACTGCTTCCGCCAGTGCCGCCGCCCCCCTGTGCCGTAGCCACCGGCGGTGCATTTTTGACAGCTTCCAGTGCCGCCAGGTACTCAGGGGTAACATCCGTATGCTCCTGATTGCTCTGCCGGAAGGCCTCGATTTCCTCATAGACTGCCTGGCAGGTCAGCCGCAAAGGGTAGCCCATGACCTTTACCGCGCTGTCCGTCAGCTTTTCCAGAATCTTGTGCTGTTCCAGGATATGACGGGCAAAATCCCCCTGCACCTGCAAGAGAATCCTGTTCTTGCCATACACCCGGCGGGATTTATCCAGAATGACCTTGGACACATGGTCTCCCTTGGACACAAATTCCACCAGCTGAGGCCATTTCTGCTCCACCAGCTTTTCCAGCTTGATAGCCGTTGGATAGAAAACAACCTTGTCCACGTGGTGCCTGGCTGCCACATAGCTGCTGCACCTGTCCAGAAGCGCCGCAGGAAGCTCCCCATCGCACCATACCAGTATCTCCCACAGGTTGGCGCCAGGCGTAATCTCCACATGGCGAATGAAGCCCCTCTCCAGAAGCTCACGCTCCCCAGGCTCCATCTCCATGCCGGCAGCCAGCTGTGCCAGTATTCTGCAATTTTCTGGTACGATACAATACTTGGTCATCTCATCCTCCGACTCAAACCACTAAAAAAGCC
>JAEDOE010000140.1 GCA_016302095.1 Anaerovibrio sp.
ACTTTCCTTGCCAGCAGGCAAAACCATGCCAAAACCATGCCGTTACCATGTATTTCAGGTTATTTTTGCGAATATATTGAAAGTAATTTCTAAAAGTTGTAATAAGATTGACTTGTTCTTTCAGACACCATATAATAGGCACATAATCAAGCAGGAAATAAATGAAAAGCAAAGGCGCAGATTTTACTCAAGGGGGAGTATTCATGAGTGATACAAAAGAGCAGATAAAGGCAATGGATGCCAAAGAGGCTAACGAGTCAGTAGCATCAAGGGTGGCAGCTTTGAAAGGGAAGCTGATAGTTTCCTGCCAGGCATTGCCTCATGAGCCGCTTCATTCGTCCTTTATTATGGGGCGCATGGCGGTAGCTGCCCAGGAGGGCGGTGCAAAAGGCATCCGCGCCAATACCGTGGCGGACATTAAAGAAATTCAGCAGAATGTGAATCTGCCGATTATCGGCATCATCAAGCGTGATTATGAGGGGGCGGAGGTCTACATCACCCCGACTATGCAGGAGATTGACGAGCTGATGGAGGCAAAGCCGGAGATTATCGCCTTGGATGCCACCATCAATTCCCGTCCGGGCGGCATTACGCTGGATGAGCTGTTCACGGCAGCAAGAGCCAAGTATCCTGACCAGCTGTTTATGGCAGATTGCTCTACGGTGGCCGAGGCGGTACATGCCGATGAATTGGGCTTTGATTTTATCGGCTCAACCATGGTTGGTTACACGCCTCAGAGCAAGGGGGATAAAATCGAGGCGGATGATTTTGCTATCCTGCGGGAAATCATTGCCAAGGTAAAGCATCCTGTTATTGCAGAGGGCAATGTAGATACGCCGGCAAAATTAAAAAGGGTGATTGAGCTGGGAGCTTATTGCGCTGTAGTAGGCTCGATTATCACCCGTCCTCAGGTTATTACCAGACGGTTTGCCGATGCATTGGAAAATGCCTGATAAACTGTCATGGCACAAAGGGGATTAGCCATCAGGCTGATAAATGTGCCAGCACAGTAGTAAGGCGGTTTTCAAGAAGATATTTGATGTCATTAATTAATTAGTTAGTTAAAAGAGAAGTTGCAGAAAAGGGGAAAGCAATCATGAGAAATCTGGATAAGTACAAGGGAGTTATTCCGGCATTTTATGCCTGCTATGATGAGGCTGGGGAAATCAGCCCGGAGCGTGTGCAGCAGCTGGCACAGTATTTTATCGATAAGGGCGTCAAGGGCGTGTATGTAAACGGTTCCTCCGGCGAGTGCATCTATCAGAGCGTTGAGGACAAGAAAATCGTGCTGGAAAATGTCATGAAGGTGGCAAAGGGCAAGCTGACGGTCATTGCCCATGTAGCCTGCAACAATACCAAGGACAGCATGGAGCTGGCACGTCATGCAGAAAGCCTGGGGGTAGATGCCATTGCTTCCATTCCGCCGATTTATTTCCGCCTGCCGGAACATGCCATTGCCAAGTATTGGAATGATATCAGCTCCGCCGCACCGAATACGGATTTCGTAATTTACAATATTCCGCAGCTGGCTGGGGTGGCACTTACTGGCAGCCTCTTTGCTGAAATGAGGAAAAATCCAAAGGTTATAGGCGTGAAAAATTCCTCCATGCCGGTACAGGATATTCAGATGTTCAAGGCAGCTGCCGGTGATGATTATATCATCTTCAATGGCCCCGATGAGCAGTTTATCAGCGGACGGGTAATCGGTGCCGAGGCAGGCATCGGTGGTACCTATGGCGTAATGCCGGAGCTGTTCTTGAAGATGGATGAGCTGGTGAAGGAGGGCAGGCTGGCAGAGGCTATGCCAATCCAGTATGCCGCCAACGAGGTTATCTACAAGATGTGCTCCGCTCATGGCAATATGTATGCTGTTATCAAGGCTATGCTGAAAATCAATGAGGGGCTGGATATCGGCAGCGTCCGTGCACCGCTGGCTGAGCTGACCGAGGCTGATGCGGCCATTGTTGAGGAAGCAGCTGAAATGGTACGCCGGGCACGGGAGAAATTTTTGTAAGCACATAAAACAGCTATACAATAGGCAAACTATGGGCAATTAATAGGCAAAACAATAGGCAATTCAAGCAGGGTGTTATAGGCGGTGGCAGGTGCTTTGGGGAAAGCGCCTGCTGCCAGGGGTGTCTGTAAGAGAGGGGTATCTTAATGCAGGGGTTTACAAATATTGACTTGGCAGTGCTGGTCATCTATCTGATTGCTGTGCTGCTTTTTGGCGTGCATTTCGCCAAAAAGGACATGCAGGGAAAGGAATATTTCAAGGGTGATGGCACTATTCCATGGTGGGTTACTTCCGTGTCGATTTTTGCGACATTGCTGAGCCCGATTTCCTTTTTGTCCCTGGTGGGCATTTCTTTTGCGGGAACATGGCTGATGTGGTTTGCCCAGCTGGGCATGCTGTTGGCCATTCCGCTGACAATCAGGTATTTTTTGCCGATTTACAGCAGGCTGGATATTGATACTGCATATCACTATCTGGAACTGCGCTTCAAGAGCAAGGCACTCAGGGTGCTGGGTGCGGTAATGTTCATTATCTACCAGATTGGCCGCATGTCCATTATCATGTACTTGCCATGCATGGTGCTGGCAAGCCTGACTGGATTGGATGTAAATGTGCTGATTATCGTCATGGGCATTATTGCCATTATCTATTCCTACACAGGCGGCTTGAAGTCTGTGCTGTGGACTGACTTTATGCAAGGCTCCGTGCTGCTGGTGGGAGTAACCTTTGCCTTCATGTATCTTTTGTACCATCTGGATGGGGGCTTTGGCTCCATTCTGACGGCTTTTACCAGCGAGGACAAGTTCCTGTCTCCGTCCCAGCCGCTGTTTGATATCAATATTTTGAAGGATAGCGTGTTTATCATGATTGTAGGTGCCGGTTTCAACACCATGGGCTCCTATATTTCCAGCCAGGATATTGTGCAGCGTTTTACCACTACCACTGATATGAAGAAATTGAATAAGATGATGCTGGCAAACGGCTGCCTGTCTATCTTTATTGCTACGGTCTTTTATCTGATTGGCACTGGTTTGTACAAGTTCTACCAGACAAATCCGCTACCGGTGGCTGCGGCACAGGATCAGATTTTTGCCTCCTATATCTCCTTTGAGCTGCCTATCGGCATGGCAGGACTGTTGCTGGCAGCCATTTATGCAGCGGCTCAGTCCACTTTGTCCACAGGCTTGAATGCAGTATCTTCCAGCTGGACGATGGATATTCTGGCTACTCTTTCCAAGCAGGAAATTTCCTTTGAGCGTCAGACGCAGATTGGCCGCTGGGTATCTTTGGCAGTAGGTATTTTTGCTATCGTGGTTTCCATGGTGCTTGCCAATGGCGGCGTAAAATCAGCCTATGAGTGGTTTAACGGCTTTATGGGGCTGGTGCTGGGCATTCTGGTTGGTGCCTTCATCCTGGGAGCCTTTACCAAGGTGGCGAATGCCGCAGGTACCTTTGTGGCATTCCTGGCAGCTACGGCTGTGCTGGTCTTCATCAAGTATTTCCTGCCGCCTGGCACGGTTACTTTCTGGTCCTATTCCATTATTTCCATTATCGTTTCCCTGGTGGTAGGCGTACCTGCCAGCATCCTGTGGAGCAGGCTGACAGGGAAAAAATATCAGGTGCCGGAGCATACCACTGTGTATGATACCTGATGTTTGAGGATTTTCTTCTTGTGCAGGTGCCATGGCATGTTGTTATGGGTGTCATGGCACGCTACTATAGGTGTCATGGCACCTGGCAGGGAGTGCATTTTTCATGAGATGTGAAAGGAGTTATGGAAATGGTTTTTGGCAATATCAATAATCTGGCAGAATATGCTTTTTTGCCGGAAAATGTACAGAAGTGCTTTGCTTATGCCCGGGAGCATGATTTGCTGGAGTATGGCAAGGGCTCCCATGAGATTGAGGGTAAGGAGCTTTATTTCAATAGAGCGGAGTACACCACTACTGAGGCAGAGAACAGGTTTTGGGAGGCTCACAGGGAATATCTGGATGTGCACCTGATTTTGTCAGGCACAGAGAGAGTTGATGTGAATTTTATTGGCAATCTGGCAGCAGGCCGCTATGTGGAGCAGGAGGATTTCCTGCCATTGGAAGGTGAGAAAAATGCTTCTGTGATTTTGCAGCCGGGGGATTTTCTCATCTGTTATCCAAGTGACGGGCATATGACAGGGGTGCAGGCAGATGCGCCAAATTTGGTAAAAAAGGTGATTTTCAAAGTAAAAATATAAGGGCTTCGTGTTATAATATAAGTATGATGCAAGTAGATGATGCAGGTATTTTTGTGAGAGGCAGGGGGCAGGCAAATGTATATAGCGATTGACATCGGCGGCACAGCTATCAAATACGGTCTGGTGGATGAAAATAGCGTTTTGGCGGAACGGAATGAGATAGCTACCGAGGCACAGCTGGGGGGTGCTTCCATCCGTGACAAGGTGCTGGGCATCGTGGAGCACTATGTGGCACGGC
>JAEDOE010000141.1 GCA_016302095.1 Anaerovibrio sp.
TTAATAAGCTACATAAGTAAACCAAAAATTCAACTTATTCACTATAAAACTATTACAGAAAAAAGTCAAGGCAGTAATGCAAAACACCCCGCCTTTGGCAAAAATCCCTCCTGCCAAACACGGGGTGTCCCTAAAACAGACTCCCTGCCAACCTGCTCCCTACAGGCTAGACAGACTAGATATAAATTTTGTCTAGCACTAGACAAAAATATCATCTAGTGCTAGACATTTTTTCTGTCCAGTGTTATATTTTGTACAGGAGGTGTTCATAATGTCAATAACAATAAATATAGAAGATTTGCTGCAACAACGTATTGTGGAATCATCCCGTATCGAATACAAAAAAGACTGGAATCCCTCAACTATCATTCACTCTATATGTGCATTTGCCAATGATATTGAAAATATCGGCGGAGGCTACATCCTAATTGGTGTAGAGGAAGATAACGGCATACCAAAGCTGCCCATCAGTGGCATTTCCAAGGAACGTGTTGACAGCATACTGAAAAAACTGCGAGAAACCTGCCATTTTATTGAGCCTCTATATGAACCTGAAACCGAACCAATACTTTATGATGACAAGTACATCATCGTCATCAAAGCCGCAGGGGGCTATGGACGTCCCTATAAGGCTCCCAAAGATGTAACCAGCAAACAATCCCACAAATACTATTACATCCGCAAATTTTCCAGCAGTGTTATCGCTTCACCTGAAGAAGAAAAAGAGTTATTTTATATGGCCTCGGATATACCTTATGATGACCGGCCTAATCTGCTGGCTGATATAAATGACCTGAACAGGGAAATTATGCGCGAATATCTAAAGACGGTCAACAGCTCGCTCTATCAGCTGTCCAGCAATATGGATGCGCTTGAAATTGCCAAATCCCTGCAGCTTTTAGAAGGGCCACCTGAGGATATGAAACCGCTCAATGTAGGTCTGCTCATGTTTTCCGAACAGCCGGAAAAATATTTTCGCTATGCCAGAATTGAAATTGTCCATATCCCTGACCCATCAGGCAATGGCATGACTGAACGCATTTTTACCGGCCCGCTTCATTATCAGTTAAAAAATGCTCTCAGCTACATAAAAAACAATCTGATTGCACAAAAAATCATCAAGCTAAGCAATCAGGCAGAAGCAGAGTGCATAGATAATTATCCTTTTGCAGCTATTGAGGAAATCCTTGCCAATGCTGTATATCATCGTTCTTATCAAATTCATGAGCCTATCACTGTCCGCATAACACAGCAAAATATTGAAATCACCAGCTGCCCTGGCTTTGACAGAAGCATCAGCGACATCGATATTCAAAATTATCAAATTCGTGCCAGACGGTATCGCAACAGGCGCATAGGTGATTTTCTCAAAGAGCTGCACCTCATCGAAGGACGCAATACAGGCTTCCCTAATGCCATCAGGGCTCTCAAGGAAAACGGCTCGCCCATGCTCCAGTTCATCATGAATCCCGAGCGTGACTTTCTTTCCGTTATCATACCAATCCACGAAGTATTTAATGAAAAAAGCTGCAAAGCGGAAAAACAGCTGGATTACCAGCAGAAAATCCTCGAACTATGCACCGATGAAAACGGCCTTACCCTCACTGAGCTGTCCCATGCAATGGGCTACAAGGGAATCACCGCAAAACTGCGCAACACTACGGAAAGCCTGATTGCCTCAGGTCAGCTGATACGCTCTACTGATAAACGGAAAATCCTGCTCAAGACAATGAGATGAAAATTGTTGTAGTATCGCATAATAATTAATGTGATGAAAAGAAAACACCCCGCCTTTGGCAAAATCCCTCCTGCCAAACGCGGGGTGCCCATGAAACAGTTTTTCTAACAACCTAATCTCTATAGACTGGACATTTTCTTGCTTTTATCAAAGCTGCTACCTGCATTGGCAACAGCTTTATTTATAATTCTCCATCGCCTCAGCCAGTGCCTGCCGATTGATATCCACACGCACTTCTACAGAAATCTTTTCTTCAGCCTTCTCCTTGATACGCACATTGTATGCCAGCACAAACTTGTCATATTCGTAACTCAAGGAAAAAACCTCCGCTTTGTACTCCTGACCGGCATTTTCTTCCTGCAGGTTCTGGATAGCACGAGTTACGGCCTTCTTTTTCGCCAGAGCAACTGCCTGCTCCTCAGTATGGCCGCTGCCCTGTATAATCACCCGCAGAGGTGAAATAACCTTTTCCGAAGCCTGTGCCAAGGCTGCAGGATTATTCACATCATGTAATTCGGTAGCCACAGGAGCATTGCCAACTTGCTCGGATGCAGCCATACCTGATGCCCCCGCTGTCGCTGTACTAGTCACTGCCTGTCCGGCTGCTGCACCAGCTTCTGCCGTGCTTGTCACCATCTGCCCGGCTGCTGCACCAGCTTCCGCCGTACTAGTCACGATCTGCCCAGCTGACACATCGGACTCCGCCGCTTCACAGGGATTATAGGCACACATCAGCATTATAGACGCAATCCCCAGACCTGATAAGTATTTTTTCATCCTCAGACACCTCGATTTTCACTCAAGTATTCAGGAAAATCACTTAACGAAAACCACATTGCCGGTAGACAGAAAGCCGTTCATCTGATTTTCTGCCAAAATCCTTGCAGCATCCTCCTTGGAAATTACCGGATTGAAGAAATGCTCAATGCTCTGTGCCTTCACAACCATCGGGTTGCTGCCTGCACGCTGCACGCCGGAAGAAGCACTGTTGGAATAGCCTACATAGCCGCGATTGATTACCTGCTCATGAGAGAAATTCTCCAGTCCATAAACAACCTTCTTGCCATCAGTATACAGGGCAGGAGCCATAGCAGTCTGCAATCCCAAACCGCTGCAATCAACAATCAAGCCGGTATACTGGCCAGTAGCCCCATAGAGATTACCCACAGTTGCCTGATTTGGATTGGTAGTAACAGCCGGTGCAGCTGGCTTGGTATCTACAGGAATAATATCGGATGGTGGCAAAAAGCCCTGCTGAGGCACATTAGGAATAACGGCAGCTGCCAGGGAATTTGCGCCACCATATAAAGGCAGCTCCATTACCACATGCACATAGCCATATTCATCCGTAGTGCAGGATACCTCCCTTGCGCCCTTAACAACACCAGAAACACTTGCTTTCACTACATCACTGGTCACAATAGCATTTTCCACTGTAGTATTGGAATCAATCTGCACTCCGTGAATCTGCTCAGCCAGCAAGCGTTGAGCATCAACCTTGGCGGCAATCCGCTTCAGGGCAAAGGACTGCCCCACACCGCTGACACCCTCTACACGAATAACACCGCCGGTAATATCCGTAGCAGCCATAGCTGTCCCGGACAGCAGCAGCACACACATGGCCAGCATAACACTAAAAAGCTTTCTCATGGATTTCATAACAATTCCCCCTTAAATCATTAAAAAATATATAAATTCAGGCACAGATTACTTTTTCCGCCTGCCCTCCAACGATGTAATCAGGCCACGCTTGCCATTGACAGCATCCATCGTGGCCTTTTCAATAGCATCATAAACCTGTTCCTGGTCAAAGCCAGCAGTTCCGATGTGAATAATGCGAAGCGGCGCATGAGTCAGTGTGTTGGTTGCCCTGCCATCACCTCGGCTGGCCAGCACAACCCGGCCTGTTTCCACTTCCACAACACGCATGGATATATGGGCATATACCTGAGCATTCTTATTGCCTATACCGACAATTTCTGCCCCATTTTGCCTGGTACTGAGGCCATTCAGGCTACCTATAAGGATATACTGCGCTCCCAGCATCTTGCCCACCCTGGCAGCAGAACTCTGGTCCACTAGCCCGCTCATATCAAAACTCAATTCATCACAGACAGCATCCAGCCTTTCACGCTCCACTACATCAAAATAACCGCTATTGACCAGCTCATCATAGGCAATCTCGTTGGCAATAGTGACATCCTGCAGCGTCAGCTCCGGCGAGATGCTGGCCTTCCTGCCAAAGGGCATAATTGCCAGCGTCGGATAATCATTCAACCCTGCAAAGCATACCGCAGGCAACTGCCACAATGCCAGCAGCACCCCTGCCAGCAAAGCCGTAAAACATCTTTTTCTCAACACATCAAATCCCCCTTGCTCTACAATATCCATCTACCCAAGTACAGATACCAGGCATAAGCTGCCCGGCACCAGCTATGCTTATCAACGTGCCATGACAGTAATGGTGCTGCCGCTGATACCGCTGACTGACATACTCACATTCCTGTTCCGCCGCAACATATTGGCTATAGTCTGAGCCGACTGGGCAGAATCACACTCCAGAATTGCCCTTTCGCCATTATGCTCACGGATATACACGTTATTTACGCCGGAAATACCACGCAGGGCAGCAGCCACTTCCTCTACCCGCTGATAATCCCATGCCATGACGATTACCTGCACACTTGTATTCACATTAGCGGCAACCGTTTTGAACTTGGCCTCCACCTTGTCAG
>JAEDOE010000142.1 GCA_016302095.1 Anaerovibrio sp.
ATTATACATGGTTATGGTCTTTTCTTCAACGAATACATTATATTTATAACCTCCCACGCATATATACCGCCATTACCACGCAAATTACAAACATACTCTTGCCATAATGCCTTCCCATCTAGCCATAATGACCATAAAGTGCTATAATAACTTAATTAATCAATTTCGATTAAATTCGATTGAAGGAGAAACACTAAATATATGCGAAGCTTTAAAGTAAAATCAACCACGGAAAGCGGTCTTCTGGTGGCTATTACGGTCATCATGGCACTGATGGCGGTGTACCTGCCCATCGTTGGCATTGCCGCAACTCTTTTGTGGCCGTTGCCGATTATCGTGCTGATTGTGCGACACGGCATGCAGTACGGCGTGCTGAGCGTAGCTGCCGCCGCCATCATCATGACCATCCTTATTTCCCCCATGAGCGCCGTGCACATGGTGGCAGCCTTCGGCCCCCCAAGCCTTGCTTTGGGCTATGGCTTTTACAAGGGGCTGTCCGCAGCCCGCATCCTGCTCTACGGCATCGTGGCATCGCTGGCAGGCGTATTCCTGACCGCAGGTCTCACCATGCTCATCACCGGCATCAATCCGCTGGCTATGGCAGAGCAGGTGGAGAGCATGAAGGAAGCTGCCGGAGCCGCCTTTCAGATGTACGAATCCCTGGGCATGTCTGCCAGCGAGCTGGAACAGACAAAAACCCAGTTCATGGAGGCAATGGAATATGTCACTCTGCTGCTGCCGGTGGTATTCCTGCTGAGCGGCATGATTACCGCCTGGCTGAACTTTGCCGTAGGCGGCAAGGTGCTGCGCCGCCTGGGGCATCATGTCACCACCCTGCCGGAGTTTGACGACTGGCACCTGCCAAAGGCCATCCTCTACATCTTCGGCTTTTCCCTGGTGGGGCTCTACTGGGGCAGCACCCGGGAAATTGAGCTTTTGCAGCAGGTGTCCCTGAACGCCTATGTGCTGTCCACCCTGGCGGGCTTTATTCAGGGCACAGCCGTCATCAGCAGCTTTGCCAGGAACCGCATCAGACGATGGCTGTTCTGGCTCATCGTGCTATTTATCTTCCTGAATGGTGCCATTTCCCAGATACTGGCAGTCTGCGGCCTGTTCGATATGCTCTTTGACTACCGCAAACGGTTCAGGCGCAGCTGACAGGCAATATCGGCTCGCTGACAGCCAATATCAGCTCACTAACCGCAAGCAGCAGCTCACTGGCTGCTTCATTTGCCCGCCAATGACGGCTGGCAAATGAAGCATGGGGTAAATGGTGATACTTTATGTCAAGCGACTCAGGGTTACTTAGAGTGACTTAGAAAACGAGAGGTAATATTATGCCGCGTAACTTAAATGCCTGGCTGGATATCTGCTTCATTCTCTTTGCAGCTCTTATCCTTACGGGTATACTGGCTTTTTACAATTTATTTATCGGTACCGTAGCAGGAATAGTGTGGCTCTGCCTGCTGTTCTTTGCCCGGGAACGCTGCCTGTGCCGCAGCGAGGAATTCGACCACTACTGCCACACGGTTATCAGCAACGTCAACACCGTTGCCAACTACGCCCTGGAGCAGATGCCCCAGGTTATCCTGATGGCAGACCAGGCAGGCAGGGTGCAGTGGTTCAACAAGGAGCTGGAAAAGCACATTGATTTGGAGCCTGCCTACAACATGGCACTGGCGGATTTCTGGCCGGAGCTGGACCTGGAAACCATCTGGGGGCGCACCGGCACCATGGTATTTGTCCACGAAAACGTTCATTACCATACAATCCACAGGCCTGTTTCCACCAAGGAAAGCAGCTGCGGACTGATGGCACTTTACATTCAGGATGCCTCTGCCCTGGAGATTTTGAAGCGCATCCATGCCGATTCCCGGACCACCCTCATGTATGTACAGATTGACAACTACAACGATGTGCTGCAGGGGCTGAACGATACAGAGCAGAACACCCTGATTTTTGAGACCAACAAGGCAATCACCGACTGGGTAAACCACCTGGAAGGCTTTTTGCGCAAGGTTTCCGACGATTTGTACATCGTAGTCATGGAGCAGCGCAATCTTGATACGGCATTGGAGGAAAAATTCGACATCCTGGACAAGGTACGCAACCTGCAAAACCCGGTGCGGCACCTGTCCGTTACCCTCAGCATCGGTGTTGCCGTGGCTGAGAGCCAGACCATCAACCAGCTGGGAAGCAAGGCATACTCCATGCTGGAAATGGCTCTGGGCAGGGGGGGCGACCAGGTTGCCGTGCTGCAGCGGGGCAAGACCAACTTCTACGGCGGCAAGACCAAGGCGGTGGAAAAATACACCCGCGTCAAGGCGCGCATTATTTCCAACTCCATCCATGAAATCATCCAGGAGTCTGACGAGGTGTTCATCATGGGGCACCAAAATGAAGACTTTGATGCCCTAGGTGCCGCCCTGGGCGTGTCCCGCATGGCAAGGCAGCTGAAAAAGCCTGTGCACATCATCCTCAGTGATTTCAATACAGGCATCAGCAAGTTTACGGAAGGGCTGAAGGCAAAGGAGGGCTACAGCGAGCTGTTCCTGCCTGCCAGCCGCCTGCTCAACATCACGGCTGAAAGGCCGGTGCTGTTCGTGGTGGATACCCATATTCCCCATCTGACGGCTTCCCCTGACCTGCTGGACCGCATCAAGGACATTGTGGTTATCGACCACCATCGCCGCAGCTCCAATTTCATCAAGAATGCCAGGCTGACCTATAGCGAGCCTGCCACCAGCTCCACCAGCGAGCTGGTAACAGAGCTTCTCTACTATTTCAGCGAGGATATGAACCTGCCAAGGCTGGAGGCAACCGCCCTCTATGCAGGCATTCTGGTGGATACCAAGAACTTTGCGGTGCAGACCGGCGTCCGTACCTTTGATGCGGCTGCCTACCTGCGCCGTTGCGGTGCCGACCCTATTGTGGTAAGGCAGATGTTCCGCTCTGACTTTGAGACGGAGCAGGCAAAGGCAAAAGCCAAGGCAAGGGCTCAGATGCTGCCAAACGGGCTGATTATTACCAAATGCGCCGACGAGCTGCCGAATATTCAGGTAATTGCCGCCCAGGTGGCTGACTCCCTGCTACGCATCGAGGGTGCCAATGCCAGCATGGTGGTCTTCCAGCTGTCCCCTGATACGGTGGGCGTCAGTGCCCGTTCCACAGGTGCCATCAACGTGCAGCTGATTATGGAGCAGTTTGGCGGCGGCGGCCATCAGAACGTGGCAGGTGCCCAGATTACCGGCACCGCCCTTGAGGATGTTTATAACGATGTTATTAATGCAACACAATTATTTATAGAGGAGAATGAGAAAGATGAAAGTAATACTTCTGCAGGATGTTAAAAAGGTAGGCAATAAAGGTGATATTGTGGAGGTTTCCGAGGGCTACGGCAGGAATTTCCTGCTGCCGAAGAAATTTGCCCAGGAGGCAACCGCTGAAAACCTGAACGTAGCAAAGGCAAAGGCAGGCTCCGCCGCCCGCAAGAAGGCGCAGGACAATGACGAGGCAAAGCTCATGGCGGCACAGCTGGCAAAGCTGACCGTCAAAATCCCTGTCAAGGTAGGTGCCAACGGCAGGCTTTTCGGCTCCGTAACCGGCAAGGATGTATCCGATGTACTGAAAAAGCAGCACAATATCGACATGGACAAGCGCAAGATTGCCCTGAAGTCCGAGGTTACCGGCCCGGGGCTCTACGAGGCTGTTATCAAGGTACATCCTGAAATCACCAGCACCATCAAGGTTGAGGTAGTGGCTAACTAATGAACAATTTCTTTTCCAAATTTTTTAACCTGAAAAATGACCAGAATGGAAAGGCTCCCAGAGCTTCGGTGCAGAATATGGCATCACCTGACGATGAAGTCCCTGCTTTCAAGGACGAGCTGGACCGCAAGATTGACATGATTCTTTCCCTTATGGTTGAATACTATGGCTCTGACAAGCTGGTTATCAAGGCGGGCAAAATGGAAGCGCTGCAGCTGATACGCTCCTCTATCAGGGGGGAGCGTGTTCTTGCGCTGCAAAAAATCATGTACGACAATCCTACCCTGACAGCTGTGCCGGAGGAGAAGGAAATCCCCCAGCTTCTGGACCAGCTGATTGAAAAAATGTCGGACAACCTGGCACGCCGGTCCCTGGAAGCGGATTTGGAGCAGAAAATCGCTGACCGGCTGGAAGAAAACCATCAGGACTATGTGCAGGATATCCGCCGCCAAATCCTGAAGGAAGAAAAAAAGGGCTACGAAACCCCTATGGAGCAACAAAAAAGGGAAAAGCTGGAGGAACTGGAGAAGGTCAAGCTCACCCAGTCCGTCATGGAGCTTCTGCGCCCCAACTGCCTTGAGGACATCGTAGGACAGGAGCGTGCCGTTGCTTCCCTGCTGGCAAAGCTCAGCTCCCCATATCCCCAGCACCTGATTTTGTACGGGCCGCCGGGAGTGGGCAAGACCACCGCAG
>JAEDOE010000143.1 GCA_016302095.1 Anaerovibrio sp.
GCCATGGGCAAGGTGCCTGTGGTGCCAACGGCGATTATCGGCACCAACAGGATTTTTCAGAATGGCGGCCTGCTGCCCCGGATAAAAATCATCTTCGGGGAGCCGCTTTACTTTGAGGGAAAGCATAATGACAAGGAAGCTCTGGCAGCCTTTTCAGAAAAAATTATGGAGAGAATTTCCCGTATGCTGGCAGAAAATGAGCAGGTTTTGAAAAAAAATTAAAAAATTGCTAAATTTGCATAGCCAATATGCAAAATTCATGATATAATGGCAGAGTGTTTTAAGATGCAGTTTTCTATTTTGAAATTTGTTTTGAGGTGACCTGATGCGAGAAGTGTATTTGGCAGAAAATCTCGGGTTTTGCTATGGAGTCAAGCGGGCTATCCAGCTGGCGGAGGATTCTGTGACGTCTCAGAGCAGATCTTATACCCTGGGGCCGATTATTCACAACCCGCAGATGGTGGCGCGGCTGGCCGAGGAAGGGATTGGCAAGATTGAAACACTGGATGAGATTGCCGAGGGAACGGTGATTGTCCGTTCTCATGGCGTAGGGCCTCATGTCTATGAGCAGATTGAGGCAAAAGGGCTGAATCTGGTAGATGCTACCTGCCCTCATGTGCGCAAGGCCCAGAATGCGGCAAGGAAGCTCTCTGAAGATGGTCTTCAGGTGGTGATCGTGGGTGACAAGAATCACCCGGAGGTGCGCAGTATTCTTGAGTGGGCTGGTGAGGGAGCTGTAGCGGTGGATACCGAGGAGGAGGCTGCCGGGCTGCCGAGGTACGGCAGGCTGGGGATTGTGTCCCAGACTACCTTTTCCGGTGCCAGGTTCAAGAGGATTGTCAGTGTTCTTTTGGACAAGTCCTCGGATGTGAGGATTATCCGCACTATCTGCACTGCCACTGACCTAAGGCAGTCGTCGGCGGTAAAGCTGGCCGGTGAGGTTGAGCTGATGATAGTTGTGGGGGGCAAGAACAGTGCCAATACCACAAAGCTTGCCCAGCTTTGTGGAGAGAAGTGTAAAACATACCATATCGAAACCGCTGCCGAGGTGTGTGACGAGTGGTTTGCTACAATAAAAAAAATTGGTATTACAGCGGGTGCTTCAACGCCTGACTGGATTATCAAGGAGGTTTACGAGAAGTGTCAGAAGAAATGAACATGGAAGCTTTATTAGCAGCAGAAGAAGAATCTATTAAGGAGATAAATGAGCACGATTTGGTTGAAGCATTAGTTGTTGCAGTAAACGACAACGAAGCTATCGTCAATATCAAGGGTAATAAGAATGATGTTCCTATTGCAAAGTACGAACTGGCTGAGCCGGCTCCTGAGTCTGCCAAGGACATTGTCAAGGTTGATGATGTAATCGAGGTTCTGGTTGTATCCAAGGGCGGCGAGAACGGCCTGGTTGTATCCAAGGTAAAGGCTGACCGCCTGGCATCCTGGAAGGAGCTGGATGGCATCGTTGAGAAGGCTGAGCCTGTTGATGCCGAGATTACCCAGGTTGTTAAGGGCGGCCTGGTTGCACGTGTAATGGGTGTTCGCGCATTCATTCCTGCTTCCCAGGTTGATCTCCACTATGTAAAGGAATTGGACGGCTATGTAGGTCAGACCGTAAAGGCCCTGCCACTGGAGCTGGACATCCGCAAGCAGCGTCTCGTACTGTCCCGCCGTCAGGTGCTGGAGGCAGAGCGCGAGGCTAACCGTGCCAAGGTATTCGAGAACATCCATGAGGGTGATGTTGTAGAGGGTACTGTTAAGCGCCTGGTTGACTATGGTGCATTCATCGATATCGGCGGTGTTGACGGTCTTGCTCACATCTCCGATTTGTCCTGGAGCCGTGTAAAGAAGCCTGCTGATGTTCTGCAGGAAGGTCAGGTTCTGCAGGTAAAGGTTAAGAACATTGACCCTGAGGCCGGCCGCATTTCCCTCTCCGTTAAGGAGACCATGCCGGATCCATGGCTGGAGAAGGCTGAGAAGTACACCGAGGGTTCCATCATCAGCGGTACTATCATTAAGCTGACTGACTTCGGTGCATTCATGGAGATTGAGCCTGGCTTTGACGGCCTGATTCCTATGGGCGAGCTGGCTACCAAGCGCATCAACCGTGCAGATGAGGCTGTAGAGCTGAACCAGCAGGTTAATGTAAAGATTCTCCACATCGACATGAAGCGCAAGCGTATTTCCTTGAGCATTACCAAGGCTAACAACGCTGAGGCTGCTGAGTAATAGGGCTTTCAACAAAACAAAGATTTATTGCAAGGAGTGGTGGATTCATCACTCCTTACTTTCTGTTACAAAGGAGGGGGAAGATGTACGGCAGAATATTGAAGGTTTATCCCGGCAGCCTGGCAGAGGAGCTGGAGCTGGTTCCCGGTGACAAGCTTCTGGAAATCAACGGCACAAGGCTCCGGGATATTATTGACGTGAGCTTTGCCTTTGCTGACGAGGAAATTGAGATGCTGGTGGAGCATGAGGACGGTCAGCAGGAGGTCTATGAGTTTGACAAGGACTATGACGAGGAGCTGGGGGTTGAGTTTGAGTCGGCCGTGTTTGACGGCATCAGGCATTGTGCCAACAACTGCCTTTTCTGTTTTGTGGACCAGGTGGCTCCTGATATGCGGGAAAGCCTGAACATCAAGGATGATGACTATCGTATGTCCTTTTTGTATGGCAACTTCATCACCATGACCAACATGGTAGATGCTGATTTCCAGCGCATCAAGCAATATCATCTTTCACCTTTGTTTGTATCGGTGCAGTGCACCAATCCTGACCTTCGGCAGAAGCTGCTGCGCTGCAGGACGGCTGGCAACCTGGCTGCCCAGCTGGACAAGCTGGAGGCGGCGGATGTGGAGTACCATACCCAGATTGTCCTGTGCCGTGATCTGAACGATGGGGAGGAGCTGGAACGTTCCCTCAGGGATATAGTGGCCCGGCAGCCCCATGCCCTGTCCGTTGCCATCGTGCCTGTAGGCCTGACCAGGTTCCGGCAGGATTGCTATCCGCTAAAGTCCTTTGATAAGGAAAGTGCCGCCAGGGTGGTGGAGCAGGTGGAGGCATATCAGAGGCAGCAGCGGGAAAAGGACGGGCGCACCTTTATCTATCTGGCAGATGAGTTCTATCTGCTGGCTGGCAGGGAGCTTCCGCCGGCAGAATACTATGACGGCTTTCCTCAGCTGGATAACGGCATTGGCCTGGCCAGGAATTTCATGGAGGAATTTGCTGCAGCTGTGGCAGAGGCTGATGATAGCAAGGCTGCTTTGGCTGCGCATAAACAGCAGGACAATAGGGACAATCAGGCAAAGCTGCGGCTGGCGGTTGTGTCCGGCACATCCATCTCGCCTTTGCTGGCGGAGCTGGCAGCGTCAGTCAGCGGGGCAGGGGTGCAGGTTACCATGGTGCCTGTGCCCAACCATCACTTTGGCACCACAGTCAATGTGTCCGGGCTTTTGACGGCAAAGGATATGCTGGCAGCTCTGGCGGATGTGGCAGGAAGCGTAGATGGCGTCCTGGTGCCGGAATCTGCTCTGAGAACCGGGGATAACGTTTTCCTGGATGATGTATCCCTGAGTGATTTTCGTGCTCAGCTGCCATGCCGCGCGGAAACAGTAGGCAGTGGCAGTGACTTCTTTCATGCCCTGAGGGATTGGGAGAGCTATAGCGGCGTAGGCGATACGGCCGCTTCTTATATGTGGCAGAGCAATGCTGCCTATACCAAGAGAGGAGGAATGTGATATGAGTAAACCTATCGTAGCCATTGTGGGACGCCCAAATGTGGGCAAGTCCACCCTTTTTAACCAGATTGGCAAAAGGCGCGTTTCCATCGTGGATGATATGCCGGGGGTTACCCGTGACCGCATCTACATGGATGCGGAATGGCTGAACCATACCTTTACCATGATTGATACAGGCGGCATCGAGTTCGAGGATGATGACCACATCCTGAAATCCATGCGCCAGCAGGCTCTGGTGGCCATGGAGGAAGCTGATGTAATCGTCTTTGTGGTGGATGGCCGTGCCGGTCTGACCACTGCTGACGAGGAAGTGGGCAGGATGCTGAGGAATACCAAGAAGCCTGTGATTCTGGCGGTGAACAAGATTGACAGCCCTCAGCTGGAGGCCGGGGTGTACGAGTTCTACAGCCTGGGCCTGGGGGAGCCTATGGGGATTGCCGCCTCTAACTCATTGGGGCTGGGTGACCTTCTGGATGCCGTAGTGGCTGCCTTTCCTGAGAATGACGGGGAGGACAAGGAGGAGGACGAGATCAGCATCGCTGTTATCGGCCGCCCGAATGTGGGCAAGTCCTCTATCGTCAATGCCCTGATTGGGGAGAACCGGGTGATTGTCAGCAATGTGCCGGGGACTACCCGTGATGCCATTGATACCCATTTCGTGTCGGACAATATCAAGTTCATGCTGATTGATACCGCAGGCATGCGCCG
>JAEDOE010000144.1 GCA_016302095.1 Anaerovibrio sp.
CCTAATTTTCACCTTTATTTTCCTGCAAGGCTGCCAGGTACTGCAAATCCTTCTTGTCCAGCTCCGCTGTTCTGAGAAGGTCCGGGCGGTGCTTCCAGGTTGCCTCCAGGGACTTTTCCCTGCGCCATCTGGCTATTTTGGCATGGTCGCCGGAAAACAGCACCTCCGGCACCTGCATCCCCTCAAATTCCCGTGGCCGCGTGTACTGGGGATGCTCCAAAAGACCGTTATAAAAGGAATCGGTAGGGGCAGATTCCTCGGAGCCCAGCACTCCCGGCAGCATCCGGGATACGGCATCCGTAATCATCATGGCCGGCAGCTCGCCGCCGGTCAGCACGAAATCACCGATGGAGATAATCTCATCGGCAAGATTCTCGCTGATACGGGCATCAAATCCCTCATAATGGCCGCAAATAAAGATAAGCTGCTCGTACTGTGCCAGCTCCCGTGCCTTGGCCTGATTGAATACCGCCCCCTCAGGGCTCATCAAAAGCACCCTGCGCTTGGTATAATTGGTAGTATCCTTCAAAAAGCGGACAGCCCGGAAAAGGGGCTCCGGCTTCAGCACCATGCCGCTGCCGCCCCCGAAGGGAGAATCATCCACCTGCTTGTGCCGCCCTTCCGCAAAGTCCCGGAAATTCATGATGTGAATATCCAGAATACCCTTTGCCACGGCACGTTTGGTAATGCTCTCCCCGAAGGGGCCCGCAAACATGGCAGGAAACAAGGAAAGAATATCTATCCTCATCAGGCTTCCTCCGGCAAATCTACAACCATCCTGCCCTCAGGCACGTTGATTTCCTTCACAACGGCTTTCAATGCAGGCACTAGAAGCTGCTTTGCCTGTCCCTTCCGGGACACCACATACACATCGTTGCTGCCGGTCTTCAAGACCTCGGTAACAAAGCCCAGGGACTCTCCCTCCAGGTCAAAAACCTCCAGCCCGATAATGTCAAAGGTATAGTATTCCCCTTCTTCCAAAGGCATAGCCTCAGACTTATCCACATACAGCAGCTTGCCGGTCAGCAGGGCTGCCGCCTCCCGATGAGGGCACTGCTTCAGCTTCATGATGACAAACTGCTTGTGATACCAGCAGTCCTCCACATCCATCAGCTCATCCCCAACATAGACATGCTCCAGCTCCTGAAACCTCTCCGGGAAATCAGTCAGGGGAATTACCCGCATTTCGCCCCGGACACCGTGGGGTGCGCCTGCCTTGCCGATGACAATCCTGTCACCCTTGTCGGCTGCCCTATTTTTCTTAGCTGCGGATTGCGATGATCTTATCATCTTCCACCACTACTTCCACATTGAACTGGTCGCGGATGTTGTCCCCAACCTTCAGCTCAACAAAACGCTCGCTCTGTCCCTGCACAATCTCTGCCCCCAGTGCCAGCTTCTCCAGCTCGTCACGACGGGCAGTAGTCTGAGCGATATACTCCTCACGCTTCTGGCGCTCCATGCCGAAATGACGATGAATCATGGCCTGCGCTTCTTCATTTGGCAGGTTGCCTGCCTCGTCAGTCTGCTTCAGGGCGCGCTCTGCCTGAATATTAATCTGGGAAATCTCCAGCTGTGCCTGCTGGATGCCGTTATTCATTTCCTCCAGCATTGAATTCTTCAGCTTTTCTGTCAGCTTTGCCTTTATCGTTAAAGGGAATTTTACTAAAACCTTGTCCATTATAAAGCCTCCAATCCTCTCATAATCAAATTCCGCAGTATTTCACCGGCATATTTTATTTCACGTTTTATCTCATAGCATATGCCATACTTCGTGTCATATTATGCCATATTTTGTGCCATATATAGAAATTGCGGCAGAAAAATCTGCCGCAGTTTCGGCTGAGGTAATCAGCTAACTATTTCTACATTCACTTTTTTATTCTCGCGAGTAGCAGCAGCCTTGACAACAGTACGCAGCGCCTTGGCGATACGCCCGGATTTGCCAATTACCTTGCCCATATCCTCATCAGCTACATGAAGCTCGAACAGGACTATGCCGTCCTCTTCCTTTTCATTCACGACAATCTGGTCAGGATGGTCAACAAGGGACCTCGCAATAATCTCAACGATCTCTTTCATGCTATGCCTCTTTCTTAGTCTTTAGCATGCTTAGCCGCATCAAACTTAGCCATGATGCCCTGCTTAGAGAACAAAGAACGAACAGTGTCAGTAGGCTGTGCACCCTTGGACATCCACTCCAGGGCCTTCTCCTCGTCGATGTTTACTACTGCAGGCTCCTTGGTGGAGTCATAGTTGCCAACAATCTCAATGAAACGGCCATCGCGTGGTGCACGGGAATCAGCTACAACAATACGATAGAAAGGGTTCTTCTTAGCACCCATACGGTTCAAACGAATCTTTACTGCCATGTGAAAATTCACCTCCTTAGACGTGGTATATCTGAACTCTATTTTTATAGAAGATATACTTGCTTATATAATCAATGCATGAACGGAAGCTTGAGGCCGCCAAAGCCGCCCTTCTTGCCGCCCTGCATTTTTTTCATGCGCTTCATCATCTTCTGCATTTCCTCAAACTGCTTTAAAAGCTTGTTGACGTCCTGCACACGGGTACCGCTGCCCATAGCTATGCGCTTTCTGCGGCTGCCGTTGATGAGCTTTGTATTTGCCCTCTCCTTGGGAGTCATGGACAGGATAATCGCCTCTATACGGCGCATTTCCTTGCCATTCAGGTCAATTTCCTTGTCCTTCAGGGCATCCTTTACCTGGCTACCCAGTCCCGGAATCATGCCGAGAATCTGCTCAAAGGAACCCAGCTTCCTTACCTGCTTCATCTGGTTCAGGAAATCGTCCAGGGTAAATTCATCCTTGCGCAGCTTCTTGGCCAGCGACTCCGCTTCCTTGGCATCAAAGGCATCCTGCGCCTTCTCAATCAAAGAGAGCACATCGCCCATGCCCAGGATACGGGAAGCCATGCGATCCGGATGGAACGGCTGCAAAGGCTCCAGCTTTTCGCCCATGCCCACGAACTTAATCGGGCAGCCGGTCACTGCCTTGACAGACAATGCCGCACCACCGCGGGAGTCACCATCCATCTTAGTCAGAACCAAACCAGTCAGCTCCAAATCTTTGTTGAAGCTTTCCGCCACGTTCACGGCATCCTGACCGGTCATAGCATCTACAACCAGCAGAATTTCGTGCGGCTTTACCTCACGCTTGATGTCCTTCAGCTCCTGCATCAATTCCTCATTGATGTGCAGGCGGCCTGCGGTATCGATGATCACCACATCATTGGCGTGGGTAAAGGCATAATTCAAGGATGACTTGGCAATAGTCACAGCATCGGTCCCTGGCTCCATAGAGAACACAGGAATGTTCAGCTGCTTGCCAATGACCTGCAGCTGGGTAACAGCCGCCGGCCTGTATATATCAGCCGCTACCAGCACAGGACGCTTGCCCTGCTTTTTCAGTGCCAGTCCAAGCTTGCCGGCGGAGGTGGTCTTACCTGCACCCTGCAAGCCTGCCATCATGATGATGGTTGGCGGCTGTGATGACATATTTATCTTGCTCTGGGAACCGCCCATCAGCTCGGTCAGTTCCTCATTAACAATCTTGATTACCACCTGGGCAGGCGTCAATGCTTCCATAACATCCTGACCGATGGCGCGCTCCGTTACACGCTTGACAAAGTCCTTTACTACCTTGAAGTTTACGTCTGCCTCCAAAAGAGCCATCCGCACTTCCTTCATGGCAGACTTTACATCGTCCTCTGTCAGCTTGCCGTGTCCGCGCAATTTTTTAAATGTTTCCTGCAGTCTGTCTGCCAAACCTTCAAAAATCAAAACTATTCCTCCTGAGCCGTGTCAAGGCTGGTATATGGTGCAAGCCTCCGCAATACTGCGGCCACCTGCGAACCTGCCTCGCCAACATCAAGTCCTTTCAGCTCATCATAAATTTCTGTCAGTTCATGACGCTGCTTCTCAATCCTCTGAGCCAGCCCCAGCTTCGCTTCATACTCGGCCATGGTCTGCTCGGAGCGGTGCAGTATATCATATACTGCCTGCCGGGATACACATAGGCTTTCCCCTATCTCTGACATGGAAAAATCCTCAAACAGGTGCATTTCCAGGCAACGCTGCTGCTTTTCCGTCAACAGCGGTCCGTAGACATCATATAGCTGAGCCAGATATAAACGCTGTTCCAGCACAATACCACCTGCTTTCAAGGCACACCCTTACCCGACCATAGCTATTATAACCAGCTGGAGAGGGGTTGTCAAGTATTTTTCCTTGTCAGCTCAAAAAATTGCCATTATTTGGCGGTTGGGCGGGGGAATAAGTGGAGATTGTTCAGGCTTTAAGGGGGAGGAGTTGGGGCTGTCCCCACGAAAACACGCTCTCGCTCCACGTTATGCCTAACGGATGCTAAGCTCTTGCTGCGCCTACGGCTTGCAAATCGCTAAG
>JAEDOE010000145.1 GCA_016302095.1 Anaerovibrio sp.
CTGCTGGGAATAACATTCTTTGCCCTGCCGCCATTGAAGCTGACCAAATCAAAGGAAATGCCCTTCTTGCGCCAGCCATTCAGGCAGGCAGCCAATGCTTTGATGGCATTGCCACCGCCGCAATTGATTTCCTCCCCGGAATGGCCTCCCCGAAGGCCGCTGATTTTCAGCCTGTACAGATGCGGCAGGCTGCTGCGCATCGGGCAGAAGCCCTGCCGGAAGGTTATGTCGCCGCTGCCGGCACTGCCCACTGTCAGCAAATCCCAGTCCTCAGAGTCACAATTTATCACATACTCCGCATCAGCAAAAACCTCCGGCGCCAGTGTTTCTGCCCCGGTCATGCCACATTCCTCATCCACGGTAATCACAGCACGCAAAGGTCCGTGGCTCGCCAAATGCTTCATGATGTACACGATAATCGCAATGCCCATGCCATCATCAGCCCCCAGGCTGGTTCCGTCAGCATGGAGGAGATTGCCCTCACGCACCAGTTTTATTTCATCCGTCAGGGGATTGAAATCTACCCCCTCTGCCGCCACACAGACCATATCCATGTGAGCCTGCAGCACAGTCAACGGCTTTCCCTGACAGTCCTCTGTCGCTTCCATATCCGCAATGATATTATTTACATCATCCTGCACCACGCGGCAGCCCATATCCGAAAACAGCTGATACAGGTAATCGCTGACTGCCTTTTCATGGTGGGAAGGACGAGGGATTTTTGCCAGCTGGGCAAACTCCGCCAGCACCTCATCCACTATTGCCTTTTCATCGATATCCAATATATTGTTCATGCCCCATGCTCCTTGCCTTATCAATATTCAATATTCAATATTCATAATTCATCATCCATCATTCATAATTCATCAGGATTCATTAGCTATCATCATTCCGCATCAATTATATCGAGCAGTACCTGCATATCCTCAGGATAAGGTGCCTTGACCACAACCGGCTCACCACTAGCAGGGTGCAAAAATTCCAGCTCCCTGCCATGCAGTGCCTGACGCCTGATATCCCTGCTGCGGCTGCCGTACATCCTGTCCCCTGCCACAGGGCAGCCTGCATGAGCCAGATGCACCCTGATCTGATGGGTGCGTCCTGTTTCAAGGCTCAGCTGCAGCAGGCTGTACCTGCTGCCCCTCTTTGCCACCTCAAAATGAGTAACAGCCTCCTTGCCCCCTGCCATCACCTGACGGCGGTTGGGCTGCAAAGGATTCCTGCCGATGGGCAGATTTATCGTTCCCGCCGGGAATTTTTCCTGCAGCAGAGCTCCATCACCGCAGACCACAGCCCCGTATTTGCGATGCAGCTGCCCAGCTGCCAGCATTGCCTCCAGCTTCCCCTGCGCCCCGGCAGTTTTGGCAAACAGCACACATCCTGTCGTATCCCTGTCCAGCCGGTGCAAGGGACGAATCGTAACCACCTGTCCCTGTTGCTTGAAATAATATGCCAGATAGTTGGCAAGGGTGCCTGTACTGGTCTGACCGGCAGGGTGTACCAGCATCCCGGCAGGCTTGTTCAGCACAATCACCTCAGCATCCTCGTAGAGAACCTCCACCCTGCCTTCCTCCGGCACCACGCCATAGCTTGTATCCTTGAACTGGCGGATTGCCACCATATCTCCTGCCTTTAACACTCGCTTCGTATGGGCACTGCTGCCGTTTACATACACGCCCCTGCTGAAAAACAGCTTCTGACGCTGCCGTGCCGATACAGACATAACCTCCTTCAGATACTGCTCCAGCTCCATTCCATCATAACGAGCTGCCACAATGTATTTTTTCAGGCTGGAATTCTTTTCCCTGCGCTTTCCTTTCATAAATACCTCCGCAAAATTTTCACTAGGCTTATTATAGCATAGATGAGCGATATATCACGGCATATATTGAAGAAAGTTAAGAATTACATAAAAAATAGCAGCTATCAGGTTAACTCCCCGATAACTGCCACTTGAAAGCCCCGGCAAATATATGGCTCACAGCACCTTGTTCAGCCGCACCCCCAAAAATGCCGCCGCCACAGCCTTGATAATATCCCCCGGGATAAAAGAAAACATGCCCATGGTCATTGCCTGCCACAATTCCACATGCAGCGTCAGCATCATGTAGGAAATCCCCAGGATATAGGTAGCAGGAAAAGCCACTGCCAGCAGCACCAGCAAATACCGCTTCCAGTCATAGCTGCTGCCTTTTAAATAGCTCACGCAGGTATATCCTGCCAAAAAGCCCGGAAAAAAGCCGCCGCTAGGCCCCAGCAGCTTGCCGATACCGCCCTGTCCGCCGGAAAACACCGGCACGCCAGCCGCTCCCAGCAAAATCCAGACGAGAATCGCCACAGCCGTCTGCTTGGGCGGCAGCACCAGTGCCGTTATGCCCAAAGCCAAGGTAGTAGCCGTCACCATGACCGGTGAAAAAGGCGTTGGAAAGGCAATATACCCGCCTACGCTGATCAGTGCCACGCACATAGCCATCCTGCCCATAGAGCGGGGTGAAAATACTTGATTCTGCATAAAAAGACCTCCCGATAATACCAATACTCTCATATCAGTATACCCCCGGGAGGCCGTTCAGTCAACTAGCGAACCATATTAAGTTTACCAAATATACCGCATCGGAGAAATCCTAAAGGACATATCCTGCCAATATATTACAGCTCCTTGCCGGACAGCAGGGTATAAGCCTCCTTGTACTTGGCAATGGTCTTTTCAATAATCTCATCCGGCAGCAGATAATCGCTGTCAGGGTTTGCCTTCAGCCAGTCGCGGACAAACTGCTTGTCATAGGATGGCTGGGACTTGCCTGCCTCATAGCCCTCCAGCGGCCAGAAACGGGAGCTGTCCGGAGTCAGCATCTCATCACCGATCATGAAAGTGCCGTTCTCGTCAATGCCGAACTCAAACTTGGTGTCAGCAATGATGATGCCATGCTCACGGGCATAATCAGCACACTTCTTGTAGATAGCAATAGTGGCATCCCGCATCATGGTCATGTATTCCAGCCCCTTGCCAGGGAACTCCTTCTCAACGTACTTTACGCCTTCCTCGAAGCTGACATTAATATCATGGTCACCCAGCTCAGCCTTGGTGCTAGGGGTGAAGATAGGCTCAGGCAGCTGCTGGGACTCCTTCAGTCCCTCCGGCAGCTTGATGCCGCAGACGGTACCATTCTCCTGATAACTCTCCCAGCCGCTGCCGGTGATGTAGCCACGGACGATGCACTCCATAGGCAGCATAGTCAGCTTCTTGCACATCATGCTGTTGCCCTGGAACTGAGGCTGCTGGAAGAACTCCGGCATATCCTTATTGTCAACGGAAATCATGTGGTTTGGCACAATATCAGCAGTCAAATCAAACCAGAACTTGGACATCTGGGTAAGTACCTCACCCTTCTGGGTAATCTTGTTCTTGAGAATGTGGTCAAACGCGGAGATACGGTCAGTAGCTACCATGATGATGCTGTCACCTGCATCGTATACCTCACGAACCTTACCTGATTTGAATGGCTTATACTCTTTCATAATTTCCTCCTGTATCATCATAAATTTTTCTATAGGCTTCGGCACGATACCTGCTTCTGCCTTCATCCACTCTAACGCAAATTTTATGATACCACAGAAAGGTCATTTCCTCAAGCTGTTTTGCAAAAGTGCCATGCCGCAGCAATGCAGCCATGCCTGAAAAATCCCTGCAGCGGAATCAATCCAGAACCAGGTTGAAATATCCCCGCCGCTTCAGCCGGGTAGTTTTCAGCCGCTCCGGCAGCCAGACCATGCCGTCCGGCAGCCTGTACTCAAAGCTGCGCACCTTCCGGCTTTCAGGATGCAGCTCTGCCGCCCGCCTTGCCAGGAGAGGCAGGAGCTTCGGCAGCTGGCAAAGATTCAGAGTGGACTCCACTATCCGCATGGTATCTCCATCCAGGGTGTACATGAGAATGTGCTGCTGCGGCTCCCCCTCTCCCTCATGGCAGCACTTCACCAAAAGGGTTTCCCCCTGCTGGAAGGCGGCATGCTCCATGGCGTAGGCAATATCCTCCTCCAGCCACGCCACATAGCCAGGGCCCTGCCACTTGGCATCACGAATTGCCTTGTATTCCTTTGCCGAGGCAGGCTGCAATTCCGCCTCTGCCATATCCTGCTCCCGGCATGGCTGCAAGGCATAGAACTTCTTGTCATACACCGGCTGGAACCCCCGCTTGGCATAGAAAATCCGCAAATCTGACTCCGCTGGTGACAAAATCAATGGCTTCTGCCAATGCTGCTGGGCAAACTGCAAAATCCGGCTGGACAGCCCCTGTCCCTGATACTCCGGCAGGGTAGCCACCGCATACACATAGTAGCCCTCAATATTGCCGATGGCGGTCTGAATATCTGCCGGTAGGAAGCTTGCCATGGACACCGCCCTGCCATCCCGGTAAATCACCAGCAT
>JAEDOE010000146.1 GCA_016302095.1 Anaerovibrio sp.
TATTCCTCCTCAAAATAAATTCAAACAGTGTAGGTAGCGCAAAGCTGGCCGTTGATGATTGACAGCCCGGCAGCTGCATCCGCAGTCTTGGAATTTCCTGTACAAGCCTTGGCTGTAGCAGCTTCGGTGGCAGTTGCAGCGTTGCCGGTGCAGGCCTTGGCCGTGTCAGCCGTTCCTGCCGTAGCAGCTTTCCCGGCATAGCTGGTGACAGGCTGTGGCACGCCGTTGGCGTCCATGTACACCGGCATGCTGGCACTGCCCTTGCCCTTGAAGCTGTCAATATGGGCCGCTTTGGCTACCACATCACTCCACTTGTCTTCATCCTTGCCCAGCGTCATAGCCTGTCCGCCGGGGCCGAAATACGGTGTTGCCATACTTCATTCCTCCTTTTGGGTTAATTTGAATTATTTATCACAGTCACACTGCCGTCAGCTGATTTGGCAAATAGCTGCGGCACTGCAAATGTCTTTGTTCCGTAATCAGTTATCAGGCCGCCCTCAACCCTGAACCAGGGCAGAGAAATTGTATATCCTGTGCCATCGGCAGTCAGCCCGATAGTTGCCGAAACCTCTGTCAGCTGCACATGCTCCGCATCATGCCTATCAACATAATCCTTTATGCTGTCTGCCACCTGCGCCAGTGCCGTTTGGCTGATATATCCAGTCTGTGCCATTGATTTTAGTCACCTCCAGTAAATTGCAGGGCTAGCAAGCTGCACACTCCCAGCAAAATGCCAGCCCTGCAACCCTAAATCACCAGAAGCAGCTTATGCGAACTTGGCTACAATCTGATTGATGTCCTCAGCAGTAGCCTCGTCAATAGCCTCCAGCTTGTTCTTCAGGTCGGTGGTGAAATCCTCAGTAGACAGGCCCTTGCCCGCTACCTTGTCCACCTTGCCGGACAGGTCGGTAACGCCGCCCAGGTTATCCCAGCCGGTGCCGTTCCATGCCACATTCTCGCCTGCGTTCAGATCATGGGACGGATCAGCGGCAGTAACGTTGTACATGTCGCCCACCTTCTGGCCATCGGCAGGCAGCTCTGCATAGGTGGCAACAGTGCCCTTGTACAGGAGCGCGGTAGTATAGTCAGCAGACTTGGCGTATTCGGACAGGTCGATGTTTACGCCCTTCTCGGTAATCTCCAGAGCCTCGCCATTGACCTTCACAGCTTCCAGCACGTTCACCTGGGCACCCTCAGCAACGCCCTGCAGCTTGGTCTTCTCGGTGTTGGTGTAATCAGCCTCGGACAGGCCCTTGCCCTCCACCTTGTCCACCTTGGTGGCTTCCTTGGTTGCGATGGCATCGGTGATGGAGTCAATCTGCTCCAGGGTAACATGTGCAGTTGCCGGGGTAGTAGTAGTGATAGTCATAATACAATCTCTCCTTTTGAAAAAAATAAATTTATATTCTTTAGCGGCATCTCCAAGTGTGCACCCTTAAATCCAGCCGTTAAATTCAATGATAAATAAAAATGTTGATCAGCGATAATTAGGAAAACTTGCTGATGATATTATTAATATCTTCCTTGGTTGCCACAGGCACATCCACCTCTTTTACAGGCTCATCATCATCGCTGTCATCGTCAGCCTGCACAGGAACCTTGGCGGCGATAATATCCCCCTCGGCATTCCGCATGAACCGCGGTGTTGAGAACCGAATCGGTGCAGGCGTGATGCTGCCATCACTGCTCTGATAAAACTCAGCAAAATCAGCAGGACGCTGAAGGATACCAGTTGTAACGCCGTTGGTCACTTTCCGGAAGGCATCGCCGTCAAGGACGGACATCTTGCATACCTGCCAGATAACGCCGCCATCTACAACAGTGTCATTCAATGTCAGCAGGTTAATGTAGCAATTTTCTTCGCTGGTTATACCGCCCTGGATGCATTTCAGGAAGAATCCAGGCCGGAGCCTGCTGTCATAAAGCAAATCATTAACCTTGTAAGCAGTGCTACGCTGCAGCAATCTTGCCAGTGGTTCCAGCTGGCCTCTTGTGACCAGACCTGACGGATCTATGTTCAGCGATAAATTATCAATATTTGAAACCACGATATTGAACGAATAATCAACAGTGATAATAGCACCTATTGATTCCGGCGGAATCATATCCGGCTCCGTAGCCAATGCGATCAGGTAGAGGATTTCGCCCACATCGGGATCCATAGCAAACAACCCCAGCTCCCTGGCGTAAAATCCCTCCTGAATTCCCTTGGTGGTCAAGGTGCATTGAACCTTGCAGATACCATCCACTGTGGCAGTATTAGAGGTAATGCCCATGCTTTCCCGTGGTTCCTTCAGGTCGATAGCCACATCGGCTTCTTCCCATGTCATTTGACCGCTGCCGATTTTGAACCGGGTAAGTTTGAGTGGTATTCCTGTTTCGGCCTTGGCTTGCAATATCCTGCCGGCCTTTGTCAGCCTGACCTCTTTGAAATTAGCCATTATTTATTTTCCTCCTTGTGAAGACTGATTGCTTTATATGCAATTTCGCCTATTCCTGTCTTGAATGAACAAATCACATCTTGATTGATAGCGGAGCGAGGCGAAATACAAACGTATTTTTCACTTGATACACCTGTACCTACAGGCAGTTTGGCGAATGTGTCAGAGTCTGACACGCATCTGGGCAATAATTCCACCTTTCCATATTCGGATAAATTACCGCCCAGCAAAATTTTGGCGAATGTGTCAGAGTCTGACACGCATCTGGGCAGTAATTCCACCTTTCCATATCCGGATAAATTACCGCCCATCAAAATATTTCCTTGCGCCTCAGCACCGCTGACATGCTGTACTCTCACATCAGCACTGTGGTGTATTTCGTTATGTCCGCCTATAAAAATAGACGATGAAATATCACCGCCCTGCACTATCCCCGGTATTATTTCATATTTTTTGTGTACATCCGCAAAACAGCCTAAATACCTGATAATGTCTATACTTTTAGAAAATCTCAACACCTCAAGCCAGCTTCTGACATTTTTTGAGGCATTGATCATCTTGATAAGGTTTTTGATTTTTTGTGTAGTGATTTGCGAATCTCCCAAATTAACCTTAAAGAAAAAGGGCTCACCGCCATAGTCAAACCATTCCTCTACTACTCCAGTCTGATACACAGTCTGTATCATTTGCTCCACCGCGGCCGGAGTGCCCTTGATGCGATGCCAGGCGATGGAATTTTTGACCAAATTCCTCCTGACAGCCAGAGGAAGCGTATCATCATAAAAATCACAATGCATCTGAATGGCCAGCGTATTAATCAATTCGCTGCCAAGCATATCTATGGCTGGATAAATCAGTACTTCAGCAATAGTTTTGTCAAAAGACAGCAATGTATCGTCAACGACCTTTGCTACCTCCTGTACATTTTTCTTATCCAGGGACTGGGGCAGATTTTTGTGAATAAAATAATCTTCAATATTATTCATTCGTCCTCGCTCCCCGTCATGGCTATGGAAACACCCTTATCCTGTGCCACCTGATTCTCTTTTATCTGCACAAATTCAGGCGAATTAATCAGTACCCTTTTTACGCCACCTATAGATTTGAGCCGATATATCAGCTCATCCGGGTTTATGTCTCTCCCCAGCTTGGTGCGCTGCCACATTCGGTATTCTTCTACAGCCTTGTATACGTCAGCTGATACGCTCGCCGGATCTGCGCCATTCTTCAGCCAGTATCTCACATCTATCTGATAGCCGACTGGCTCTGGCGCAACCACCTCTACTTTTTCGCACATAGGCCTGACTGTCTTTCCGGATAGCTTCTCCTCTATCTCTCCAAAAATTGTATTCTCAGGAATAATACCGCCTGTCAGAAGCACAACTACGTTAACAACTCCTGGAGAGGGTGAATAGGCCGCTGCATCAATAATAGCCGAATTGGTACTTTTCGCCTGAAAGATATACTGTCCTTCAGGGCCTGCACAGGAATAACTTTCAGGCGCTTCAAAAATCCTTTCGCGCAATGCGGCATCAGTTTCAACATCTGAGCCACCCTCTGATGTGCTGATATTCTCAATAGATTTAACGTAGGGAACAGGATCAATGATTTTGCTTATCTCCCCCGGCTTGTAGCCGTTTCCTGCAACTCCCGTAACATTACACAGGCATGTAACCTGCGCTGACGTATTTCCGGCTGTTATAACTACATCATTGGCCGTGAGAAAATAAATATCGCCTTCTGCTCCTATGCGGGTTCCTTTAGGGATGATGGTTTCCTTGTCCCTGGCTTCTGAAAGCCGTATCTGGAATGCAGCTGAGGCTGCGCTGGCAGGTATTCTGGTGACGCCCACCAAGGCCCCCAGATTTTCCAGCTTATCTCCTTCGGCGTATTTCAGCAAATTCTGCTTGCCGGTATAATTCAGTTTTTCCAGCAGTCTG
>JAEDOE010000147.1 GCA_016302095.1 Anaerovibrio sp.
GTGCTCAGGTCAGCACGGGGAACCCTGTCCCTGTCGTGCCGCGCCTTAAACTCCTCATAATCAGCAGGCTTTTCAAACAGCACAAAATCTGCCTGCCTGGCCTCGGCAGCCATGACCTGTTCTGTCTTTGCCACGCTTTCATTAACCTGCTCCATGGTGACAGGCCGGGCTTCCTCAGAAATCGCCGCCCCTACTGCCACAAAGTAGTTGCCGTCCTCTACATCCACAATATGCTCCGGTGTCAGCTTCAATGTCTCAATGAAGCGTTTTTTCAGCTCCGGCAGAAAATGCAGAGGGCCGCCCAAAAATGCCACATTGCCATCAATAGGCCGTCCCTGTGCCAGATTGCCAATGGTCTGATTCACCACCGCCTGAAAAATCGACAGGGCAATATCAGCCTTTTCCGCACCGTCATTCATCAGTGCCTGAATATCCGTCTTGGCAAAAACGCCGCAGCGGGAAGCTATAGTATAAATCTGCTTGCCCTTCTCCGCCAAAGCATTCAGGCCCGGCGCATCAGTTGAGAGCAGGGATGCCATCTGGTCAATAAAGGAGCCGGTTCCTCCGGCGCATACGCCGTTCATCCTCTGCTCCGGAGCCTCACCAAAATATGTCACCTTGGCGTCTTCGCCTCCCAGCTCCACCACTGTATCCGTATGAGGAATAAGCTCCTTTACGGCAGCAGCGCAAGCAATTACCTCCTGCACGAAGGGCAGGCCGATGCGCTCGGCAATCCCCATTCCTGCAGAACCTGTCAGGGCCAGAGAGAACTTCTTTCCCTCCACCACATGGCCCAAAGCCGCCAGATTCTCTTTGAGTACAGCGTTGATCTCAGAAAAATGCCGTGCATATTTCTTGTAGACCAACTTTCTTTCCTTGTTTAGAACTACGACTTTAATCGTGGTTGAACCGACATCGATTCCTACACGCAAAAGCGAATTCATTTTGTCACCACCTGAAAAAACTATAAAACGCCGTGCCGCTACAGATGGCGAAACCGCCCTTCCGTGCCGCACTGCACAATTAAAGATAAATATCCTTATATATTATACCAAAATCAAAGAAAAAACACAAAAAGAGGCCGTTGCAAAATTGCATTTTTTGCAACGGCCTGTCCTCATACAGCTGTTATATAAATGTCATATAACATTCAGCAAATATTTATGCATTTTCCCATCAGTCAATCTTGAGAATAGCCATAAATGCTTCCTGAGGCACTTCCACCCTGCCTACGGACTTCATGCGCTTCTTGCCTTCCTTCTGCTTTTCCAACAGCTTGCGTTTTCTGGAAATATCGCCGCCATAGCATTTTGCCAGCACATCCTTGCGCATGGCGCGGACATTTTCCCGGGCAATAATCTTGTTGCCGATAGCCGCCTGAATCGGGATTTCAAACATCTGCTGAGGAATGATTTCCTTCAGCTTGGCAGCCAGCTGCCTGCCCCGGGCAGCAGCGCTGTCAGTATGCACGATAGTAGACAGAGCATCCACCGGCTCACCGTTCAGGAGAATATCCAGCTTCACCAGCTTTGCCTGCTGGTAGTCAGCCAGCTCATAGTCCAGGGAAGCATAGCCCCGGGTGGAGGACTTCAGCTTATCAAAATAATCATAGATAATCTCGCTCAGGGGAATATGGTACACAATCATGACGCGATTTACATCCAGATAATCCATGCCCTTGAACTCACCACGCTTGTTCTGGGAAATCTCCATGACAGCCCCTACAAAATCGTTTGGCACGATAACCGTTGCCTTTACATAAGGCTCCTCAATGTACTGTATGGTAGTCGGGTCCGGCAGGTCGGAAGGGTTATCCACCGCAATCATCTCACCGTCAGTCTTGTGCACATGGTAAATAACGCTTGGCGCCGTAGTAATCAGCTTCAGATTGTACTCCCGCTCCAGACGCTCCTGAATAACATCCATGTGCAGAAGCCCCAAGAAGCCGCAGCGATAACCAAAGCCCAAGGCAATAGAAGTCTCCGGCTCAAACACTAATGCCGCATCATTGAGCTGCAGCTTTTCCAGGGCATCCTTCAGATTATCATAGTCCGCGCTGTCCACAGGATAAAGGCCGCAGTACACCATCGGCGTAACTCCCCGGTAGCCCGGCAGAGGCTCCGGGGCAGGCTTCAGGGCGCTGGTGATGGTATCGCCCACCCGCACATCAGCCACCTGCTTCAAGGAGCCTGCTACATAGCCTACAGCCCCCGGCCCCAAAGAGTCCAGCTCCATCAGTGCCGGACGGAAGCAGCCCAGCTCCGTCACCTCAAAGGTCTTGCCGGTGGCCATCAGCTTCAGCTGGCTGCCCTTCTTTATCTCACCGTCCATGACGCGGATATGGGCAATAGCTCCCTTGTAAGCATCAAAGTATGAATCAAAAATCAGTGCCTGCAAAGGCTTTGCCCTATCGCCAGCCGGAGCAGGAATCCTCTCCACGATGGCATCAAGAATTTCCTCAATGCCCTGTCCTGTCTTGGCAGAAGCCAGGATAGCATCAGAAGCATCCAGTCCGATTACATCCTCAATTTCCTGCTTTACCCTGTCAGGGTCCGCACTAGGCAGGTCAATCTTGTTGATGACAGGGATAATCTCCAAATCATGCTCCAAAGCCATGTACACATTGGCCAGGGTCTGCGCCTCCACGCCCTGTGCCGCATCCACAATCAGAAGGGCACCCTCGCAGGCAGCCAGGCTCCTGGAAACCTCATAGGTAAAGTCCACATGGCCCGGGGTATCAATCAGGTTCAGGCAGTACATCTCCCCGTCCTTGCCCCTGTAATCAAGGCGTACAGTCTGCGCCTTGATGGTGATGCCCCGCTCACGCTCCAGGTCCATGTTGTCCAGCACCTGTGCCGACATTTCACGCTTGGACAGGGTACCTGTGTATTCAATCAGCCTGTCGGCAATAGTTGACTTGCCGTGGTCTATATGGGCGATAATAGAAAAATTGCGAATTTTCTTAGTATCCATCTTGTTGTCCATTCATTTCTTCCTCTCAAGCTTACATACATATTCATACTATTATAACATGCCAGCCGTTTTTCCTGCAATATCCCCAAAACCGCCCCCATATTTCCCGGCTGTCCCTGCAATATGCCTTTCATTCATTAGCCAAATAGCAAATACCCGTTATAGTGAAAAAAAAGTTGCATTTTTTGCGGCTTCATGCTAAAATAGGCAGGTACTGAAATTTCAAGGGGGTGAATTAATTGCCAAATATTAAATCTTCTATTTTGAGTGTAAAGACTGATGCAAAGCGCCATGCAAAGAATCTGGCTGAGAAGTCCCGTGTTCGCACTGCTTCCCGCAAGGTATTGGACGCTGTTGAGGCTGGCAACGCTGATGAAGCAAAAGCCCTCCTTACTGTCGCTTGCAAGACTATCGATCAGGCTGCTGCAAACCATGTATATCACAAGAATGCTGCAAACCGCAAGAAGTCTCGTTTAGCTCGCAAAGTAAATGCTTTGGCTAAATAATTTGCATGAGAAATAAAGGCTCGTTCTCGTTAGAGAACGGGCCTTATTACATTTCAAAAAGCCATGTTTATTGAAATTGAAATTTTCATTTTTACTATTAATTATATACATTTTTTATTGACTACATCTCAATTCATAAATATAATAAAAGCATGAGAAGTATCCAGCGTTATATAGAAAGAAATAGGTGATTAAGAAACATGGCTGTTCACGTTATCAATGAAGCCCGCCGCTGCTTGCAGTGCAAAAAACCCCAGTGCCAAATCAACGGCTGTCCTGCCCACACCAACATCCCGGAAATGATACGCCTTTTTCTGGACGGAAAAATCAATCAGGCAGGTGCCATGCTGTTTGAGAACAACCCTATGAGCGTTATCTGTTCCCTGGTATGCGACCATGAAGCACAGTGCGAAGGCCACTGCATTCAGGGCATCAAGGGCTCCTCTGTGCAGATTTCCAGCATTGAGCAGTACATCTCCGATGCTTATCTGGACAAGGTTGTCATGGAGCACGAGCCTCCGAAGGGGCAGAATGTGGCAATTATCGGCTCCGGCCCTGCCGGCCTCACGGTAGCTGTCAAGCTGGCACAGCGGGGCTACAATGTAACCATTTTTGAGCGCATGGAGCATCTTGGTGGCATGATGCGCTACGGCATACCTGATTTCCGCCTGCCTCAGAGCATCCTGAACCGCTACACCCAGAAGCTCAGAGAGCTGGGCATCCACATCCGCCCGAACACCACTATCGGCGGTGCTCTCAATCTGGACATCCTTTTCCGTGACGGCTATGATGCCATCTTCATCGGCTCCGGCGTATGGCGTCCGAGAGCACTGGGCGTAAAAGGCGAAAGCCTGGGCAACTGCCACTTTGCTGTTGACTACCTGCAAAACCCTGACT
>JAEDOE010000148.1 GCA_016302095.1 Anaerovibrio sp.
CGAACCAACAAAACTAATCCGTAAATGTTCCAAAAGCCTCATACCTTCACGACGATAAACTGAAATTTTCAAATTTATTGGAAGAGCTTCTTCACCTTGCTGAAAAAGCTTTCCTGCTCCGGATTGACCTTGTTGCCGCTAAGCTCATCAAATTCCCTCAGCAGCTCCTTCTGCCTGCCTGACAGCTTCTGCGGAGTCAGCACCTTGATGCGCACATGCTGATCACCATTGCCATTCCTGCGAAGCATAGGGATGCCCTTGCCCCGGAGGCGCATCACCGTACCGGACTGAGTACCGGCAGCCACCTTCATCTCCACCTTGCCGTGGATGGTAGGCACCTCAATGGTATCACCCAAGGCAGCCTGCACGAAGGTAACAGGCACTTCGCACAGCACATCATACCCCTCACGGGTAAACAGCTCATGCTTCTTGATATAAACATAAACATACAAATCACCGCTAGGGCCGCCACGCTTGCCTGCCTGGCCGCCGCCGGAAACACGGATGCGCTGACCTTCGTCAATACCGGCAGGAATCTTGACCTTGATAGTCTTGTTGACCTTCTTCTGGCCGCGGCCGCCGCACTCCTTGCACGGAGTCTTGATAATCTTGCCGGAACCGCCGCAACGCTCGCAGACATGGGAGTTCACCATGCGGCCGAACGGCGTATTGGCATAGGACTGCACCTGGCCGGTGCCATGGCAGTTGGAGCATTCCTCAGGGGATGTGCCCTTGGCTGCACCGGTACCGCCGCAGGCCGTACAATTCTCCATGCGGGGAACCTTCAGCTCCTTTTCTACGCCAAAGGCCGCCTCCTCAAAGGTCAGCTCAATATCCATGCGCAGATCCGCCCCCTGCTCAGGGCCGTTCCTGCGGGCCTGGCTGCGGCCACCGCCCCCAAAGAAGGTATCAAAAATATCGCCAAAATCACCAAAGCCGCCGCTGAAGCCACCGCCGCCAAAACCGCCGAAGCCCCCAAAGCCGCCGGCTCCGCCACCGCCACCACCGGCAGTGAAGGCATCATGGCCGAACTGGTCGTACTGAGCCTTTTTCTGCGGGTCTTTCAGCACATCATAAGCCTCGTTGATTTCCTTCATGTGGGCTTCGGCTTCTTCCTTGTTGTTCAGATTGCGATCCGGGTGATATTTAATCGCCATCTTGCGATAGGCTTTCTTGATTTCATCATCAGAGGCACCCTTTTTTAAGCCCAGGACCTCATAATAATCACGCTTTTCGCTCATTTATCTCACCTTTACCTGTTTTACTATCACACGAAAATATGAGCTGCCACCTTGGTGCAGTGACTCGATAGACCACACGCGGGCAGCAGCCCATACAAACTTCAACTAATTATTTGCTTTCAGTAAACTCTGCATCGATTACATCGTCATCCTTCTTGCCAGCGGACTGCTGTGCACCTGCATCCTGCTGGGCACCAGCTGCCTGCTGAGCCTGCTGTGCCTGCTGATATGCAGCGGCACTGATAGCGTGCAGAGGCTCCTGCAGTGCCTCGGTAGCTGCCTTGATAGCTGCGGTATCAGTACCCTTGAGGGCTTCCTTAACCTTCTCGATAGCAGCCTTTGCCTTATCAACCTGAGCGGCATCTGCCTTATCACCCATCTCCTTGATGAGCTTCTCAGCCTGGTAAACCATGGAGTCAGCATTATTGCGAATCTCAATGCCTTCCTTCTGAGCCTTGTCCTCTGCTGCGTGAGCCTCGGCCTCCTTAACCATGCGGTCAATATCTTCCTTGCTCATGCCGCTATCGGACTGGATGGTAATATTCTGGGACTTGCCGGTACCCAGATCCTTGGCGGATACATGCACGATACCGTTGGAATCGATATCAAAGGTAACCTCAATCTGAGGCACACCGCGTGGAGCTGGCGGAATATCGGTCAGGCTGAAACGGCCCAGAGTCTTGTTGCCGGCAGCCATCTCGCGCTCACCCTGCAATACATGAATCTCAACAGCCGGCTGGTTGTCAGCGGCGGTGGAGAATACCTGGCTCTTGGAAGTAGGGATAGTGGTGTTGCGCTCGATAATCTTGGTGCAAACGCCGCCCAGAGTCTCAATGCCCAGGGACAGAGGGGTAACATCCAGCAGAACAACATCCTTGGTGTTGGTCTCATCGCCGGACAAGATACCGCCCTGAATAGCAGCACCTACGGATACGCACTCATCAGGGTTGATGCCACGATGCGGCTCCTTGCCAAGATACTTGCGAACTGCTTCCTGAACGGCAGGAATACGTGAAGAACCGCCTACCATCAGAACCTTGGTGATGTCGCTGCCGGATACGCCTGCATCCTGCATAGCCTTGCGGGTAGGAATCATGGTGCGCTCTACCAGGTCAGCAGTCAGCTCATCGAACTTGGCACGGGTAAGGGTCAGATCCAGATGCTTAGGGCCGGAAGCATCAGCAGTGATGAACGGCAGGTTGATGTTGGTGGAAACCATGTTGGAAAGCTCGATCTTGGCCTTCTCAGCTGCCTCAATAACACGCTGTGCACTCATCTTGTCGGCGGACAGGTCAATGCCGTTTTCCTTCTTGAACTCATCCACAATCCACTGCATTACTGCATGGTCGAAGTCATCGCCGCCCAGATGGGTATCACCATTGGTAGCACGAACCTCGAATACGCCATCCTCAATGTCCATGATGGATACATCGAAGGTACCGCCGCCCAGGTCAAATACCAATACAGTCTGAGTCTCATCCTTGTCAATGCCATAAGCCAGGGCAGCAGCAGTCGGCTCGTTGATGATGCGGAGCACCTCCAGGCCTGCAATCTGGCCTGCATCCTTGGTGGCCTGGCGCTGGCTGTCGTTGAAGTAAGCAGGAACAGTAATAACTGCCTTGTCAACCTTCTCGCCCAGATAAGCCTCTGCATCAGCCTTCAGCTTCTGCAAAATCATAGCGGAAATCTCAGGCGGAGTGTAGCTCTTGCCATCGATGGATACAGTGTAGCTCTTTTCACCCATGTGACGCTTGATGGAAGCGATGGTACGGTCAGGGTTGGACACAGCCTGACGCTTTGCCAGCTGGCCTACCAGACGCTCACCAGTCTTGGTGAAGCCCACAACGGACGGGGTAATTCTGCTACCCTCAGGATTAGTGATTACTGTAGGCTCGCCGCCTTCCATAACGGATACTACAGAGTTGGTAGTACCCAGGTCAATACCAATTACCTTAGACATAATCTATTTCCTCCTTAAAATCAATCGGCACGCCATGTGCCTTGAAGTGTATCTGCAAATTATCAAATCATAACCGCCAGCCGCCACAGGCCGGCCTTTATGCCAATGCCTTGCTGCTAGCTGTTTGCCACAACCTGCACCATAGACGGGCGGATAACCTTGCCCTTCACCATGTAGCCCTTCTGCAGCTCCATGGCAATGGTCTCATCTTCCAGCTCAGGATTTTCCACCCGCATCACTGCCTGATGGAAATTCGGGTCAAATTTAGCCTCTTTCGTGTCAATCAGCTCCATGCCCCTGTTTTTCAAAATTTCTGCCAGCTGGTTGTAAATCATCTCCACGCCCTGCTGGAACTTGGCGGCATCAGTTGCCTCCGCAGCCATGGCACGGTCGAAGTTGTCCAGCATCGGCAGCAGCTCCTTGATGAAGTCCTGCACCACCAGATTGGACAATTCCTCCTTCTCCTGACGGGTACGGCGGCGGAAATTCTCAAAATCTGCCTGCAAACGCTTCATGCGCTCCGCCCCCTCAGCCAGCTGCTTCTTCAAAGCTTCCAGCTCTGCCGCAGGGTCCTGCGCCTGCTCCCCGCCGGCATCCCCGGCTTCTGCCCCGGCATCTTCCGCTGCCTGCTCTGCCGCAGCATCACCAGCTTCAGCAGCTGACGCAGCAACCTGCATCTCCTCCTCTGATGCCTGTGCAGTATTTTCAGCTTCAGGCTTTTCAGCAGTGTCTTTTATTTCTTCATTTTCTAAAGGCATTACCTTTTCACCTCTTTGTATATTGTAGGCAGGCTGACCGCCAAAGCGGCTTTCCTACCAGTGCAATCGCTTGATTACCTCGGTCAGGTTGCTGTTCATGTAATTCAGCAGGGACATGGTACGCCCGTATTCCATGCGGGTAGGTCCCAGCACAGCCATGGAGCCCAAGAGCTCCCCATCCAGGTGGTAAGTCGCAGTGATGATGCTGCAATCCTTGATGCCGCTGTACTCATTTTCCTGTCCGATAGTAACAGTCAGCCCATCCCCAAGATGAGCCTTCAAAATATCCTTCATCAGCTGGTCCTTCTCCAGCATGATAAGCAGTTCCTTCACCTTATCCACATTGTGGAACTCCGGCTGCTCCATCATCTCCGTGGTGCCGCCCAGGTAAA
>JAEDOE010000149.1 GCA_016302095.1 Anaerovibrio sp.
CTGGTGGTATTGACTGCCATTGAGCTTATCGTGGGGATTATCCGGACAGGTATACAGGCTATCATTGCTATCTGGAGCTTGATTCAGCCTCATGTATCACTAGTTTGGAACGGCATCTGTACAGCCAGCAATGTAGCATTGGCGTTTATTAATGCAGCTATGGCCGCCTGCGGTGCTTTCATCGGCACGGTATGGCAGATGATTTTGGCGGCGGCTAATATGGGCTGGACAGGTATTATGAGCGTTGTCATGGCGGTCTGGGCGGCTATAGCCCCTATTGTGGCTACTGGTGCCGCTTTCATCATGGCAATCTGGAACCAGATATACGGCACGGCCTCAGCAGCTTGGAATACCATCGTCAGCGTTGTATTAGATGTATGGGCACAGGTACAGGGGATTGTGGCTACTGGTGCCGCTTTCATCATGGCAATCTGGAACCAGATATACAGCACGGCCTCAGCCGCCTGGAATACCATTGTCAGCGTTGTATTGGATGTATGGGCACAGGTACAGGGGATTGTTGATTCAGGTATAGCCATGGTAGAGGAAAAATGGAATCACCTAAAGGAGATTTTCAGCTCGCCTATCCAGGCGGTTGTAAATTTTGTCAAAGGTGGCAACAGCGAGGCCCAATCGGCAGCATCTGACAAGGCAGTGGAAGCGGGTATGTCAGCCACAGGCGGTATCTTCAGCCAGCCATATTTAACCTGGGTAGCAGAGGCAGGGGATACAGAGGTTATCATTCCGATCAATAACACTACCAGAGCATTGCAGCTTTGGCAGACTGCTGGAAAAATGCTGGGAGCCTATCACCCGGCTGCACAGGCAGGTATGGCTGCCAATAAGGCAAAATCTGCCAGCGCGGCCACCATAAGCAATTATGCTGGAGGAGCAGTCCGGATAGCTAACCAGCAAAGCTATATGGGAGATGCCATTCAGATAGCCGGACAGCAATCCACCATCGTTGCAGATGCAAGAATGTTGATGGAGAACAGCAGGATGACGGATAAAAATACCGTTATTGCGCCAGCTGCAGCCAGCAGCACCGGCAACGTCAGTGTGGAGTTTGCCCCTGTCATTAATATCACAGGTACAGGCGGAAACGGCGAGTCGACAAATATAGCCGATATTGTGCGCCGTGCCCTGGCAGAGCAGAAAGCACAGTTTGAACGAGAGCTGCCTAGGATGCTGGCCAATGTACGAAATAACGAAAGGAGATTTTCCTATGCCTGATGTATATACGACCATACAAGGGGATATGTGGGACTTAATTGCGTACAAGGTATACGGAAAAGAAACCTGCATGGACAAGCTTATACAGGCCAATACCAAGTATATGAATATTGCAGTTTTCCCCCAGGGCATCAAGCTGAATTGCCCTGAGCTAAAAACAGAGGATAGAAGCTTTTTGCCACCGTGGAGGCGATAAAACATGGCAGTCAAGGCGTTTGAAATATTAAAAGACTGGCTGCAATCCCTTGAGCCGGGCACGAAGCTGTCCCGAAGGGCGTGGCTGGAAATAAAGTATACTGCCCCTGATGAAAAAGAGGCAAAGGATATTTCCGAAGATATATCAAAGTATTTTTTGTCTCTGGACTATAGCGACAATCTCAGCGGCAGTGTAGATAATATCGACCTGGTACTGGAGGACAGGGCACAGCTCTGGGCGGAGGAATGGTTCCCCAAGACCGAATCCATGCTGGAAATATCCTTGCACTGCTACAACTGGACAAACGTCAACGAAGGTGAAAAAGTATTCCAGATGGGCAGCTTCGAGATTGACGAAATTGAGTTACAGGGTTTCCCTACCACGGTACACCTGAAGGCTGTATCAGTGGTAGGAAACTCCACCCTGCGGGGCGTGCAGCGCAATCAGACCTGGGAAAACATCTCCATCTGGAAATGTGCTGACGATATATGCCAGCGCAATAACCTCAAGCTGTATTGGGACTGTGCTGACAATCCAAATCTTGACCATATTGAGCAGGCAGATGAATCAGACCTGCATTTTTTAATGCGCATCTGTCAGGATAATGGCAGGAGCCTGAAAGTAACGCCTGATCAGGTTATTATTTTCGATGATGACAAGATGGAACAGCAGGAGCCGATACTGGAAATAGTGAAGCCGGGCTTGAATGACCACAATCCTAAATATGCACTTGTGCACATGCTTAGCAATTATTCTTTGAAGGTGAAGACACGCGATATCTATTGGAAATGCGTGGTCAAATACCAAAAAGGCAAAAAGAAAGAGGTTATCCAGGGAGAATTTGTCAATCCAGACATGGAAAAGGGCAATGTGCTCCATGCAGGGGATCAGGTGGAAAATCAGGCAGAGGCGGAAAGGCTGGCAAAGAAAAAACTTCGCGATGCCAACAAGGAGCAGTTCACAGGAACATTCAGCTCCCTGGGGGATTTTCGCATTTCTGCCGGGCTGACAGCAATCCTGACCGGCTTTGGCGTATGCGATGGCAAGTATATAATCACCAAGGCGGCGCATAGGATTGGTTCTACGTATACTACGGAGTTTGATGTGAGGAAGTGCCTGAATGGATATTAACAATCTTTGCAATTTCTTTTTTGTCGGCATTGTTACGGATGTCAATCCTGCAGAAGGTACTGTTATTGTGACAAGGCCTGACAAGAATGACCGCACCACAGCAGCCCTAAAGGTTATCCAGCGGGGTACCTGCAAGACAAAGGATTATTGGATGCCTGCGGTTAATGACCAGGTACTGTGCCTGGTTCTGCCCAATGTTTCCGGTAAAGGGCCTGGGGAAGGGTATGTGCTGGGAGCGTTTTATAGTGATGCTGATAAAGCTTTAGAGAGCAATGAGGCAGTCAGGAGCGTTCATCACGAAAGCGGCAGTTATTGGCGTGTAGATGAAAATGGCAACATGGAAATACATGCATCCGGCTCCATGAAGCTGACGGCACCGATGATATATATCAATTAATCTGCTCATCCAATAATTAATCGCGTGTCATAAATGACACGCAGAAAAACTAGAAGGAGGCCAAGTTATGCCAGCAGCAACGAGATTAGGTGATAGTGATACAGGGCATGATATTTGCCCGCCACGGGGATTGGCATCTGCCAGCCCTGATGTGATTATTAACGGCAGGGGAGCTGGAAGGCAGTCCGACAGCTATCCGCCCCATAGCTGTATCGACCATGCGCCTCATGGCGGTGTAATCGCCTCTGGCAGCAGCACTGTATATATCAACGGCTTACAGTCAGGCCGTGTAGGCGATCCTGTATCCTGCGGCGGCAGCGTGGCTGTTGGCAGCAGTAATGTATTCATAGGGGGCTGATGATATGTATATTGGTTATATGGGCAGTGTGGTCTTCGTTGTATCAAGAGAGTACCTGCTTACTCCTTCTGACTTCCAGCGGTCTGGCGAAGCGCGCTGGGCGGAGCATGATTTAATCCTTCGCAAGCCTGTCAGCCAGTTCAAGGGGCCGGGGCTGGAAAAGCTCAGCTTTCGGATTCAGCTGCGAAGCGACCACGGAAATATTATCGTATCGCCTATGGAAAAATTAGAGACTCTGCGCCAGATGAGGGACACAGGGGCGGTGTTCCCTCTGGTTATAGGCGGAAAGCCTGTGACACAGAATTATTGGCGCATAGACAGCCTCTCAGAGGGCAATAACTATTTTAATGCCCTAGGCAAGCTTATACAGACAGATGTTACCGTCAATCTCACGGAATACGATGATAGCAATTATGTAGAGGAGCAGACGAAGACTGACAAGTACGGTGCAATCTACAATGTTGCCAATATCGCTTTGGGTGGCCTGGGAGGTGTCTTATGAATAGCTACGTTGTTGATATGGCAGAAAAACTTGAGCTAGATTTTGCACCTGGCAATGCAATCGAAGAAGTTTTGCAAAACTTGCGCACTATCCTGGGAACCATGAAGGGAGAAATTCCTCTGGACAGGAATTTTGGCATCAGTGGTAATGTAGTTGATATGCCTATACATGAAGCTCAGGCCAGGCTGACACAGGAAATATTCTCGGCTATAAGAAGGTATGAGCCGCGGGCTGTTATTAACTCCATCACATACACAGCTGATATAAGCGGAAGATTGCAGCCGAGGCTGGAGGTGAGTATTAATGCTTAATTTGGCAGATTTGCCTGAGATTGATTTTGTGGAAGCGGATGATATTGAGGAAACCATCTTTGCGCTATACACGTCTGTTACAGGTAGGAACCTTGCCGAAGGTGATCCGATAAGATTATTCTTGCTGTTTATAAGTGATGTGATCATCAGATCGCTGGA
>JAEDOE010000150.1 GCA_016302095.1 Anaerovibrio sp.
GGCAGGCAGATTTCCACCTTGCACTCCTTCAGTCCTTCCTCTACCTGGCCGATGCTCTGGCCGCCCCAGCCATAGGAGCCAAAGGCAAAGCCCTTCAATCCCTTCGGTGCCAGCCCCTTCATGTAGCACAGGAAACCGGCTACGCTAGGCATCATGTTATTGTTAAGGGTAGGAGAGCCCACAGCAATGTACTTGGCATCCAGCAGCTCTGTCATCACATCGGAGATATGGTCGGTGCGCAAATCAAACAGCACCGGCTTCACGCCAATATGGTAGAAAGCATCCGCCACATTCTTGGCCATAATCTCCGTAGTATGCCACATGGTATCAAATACCACTACAGCCTTATCAGACTTCTTGAAGCTGCTCCAGTCCTGATAAGCCTGCACAATATCCGCAATATTGGTGCGCCAGGACACGCCATGGCCGGTGAGAATCATGCTGATTTTCAGCCCTGCCAGAGCCTCCACTGCCTTCTGAGCCTGCATGCCATAAGGCATCAGGATATTAGCGTAGTATTTCTTTGCCTGATGCATAACCTCGGTAAAGTCCACCTCGTCAGCAAAACGCTCGGTGGTTGCCAGATGCTGGCCAAAGCCGTCATTGGAGAACAGAATCTCCTCCTCCGGGCAGTAGGTCACCATGCTGTCAGGCCAGTGCAGCATAGGGGTAGTCACAAAGGTCAGGGTGCGCTTGCCGATGGACAGAGTATCCCCTGCCTTCACAGTCACATAATCCTTCTCCCCATAGCGGCCGGTCAGCCCCTTGAGCCCGTTAGGGTCGCTGGTGACAATCTTGGCGTTAGGGCACTGCTGGGACATAAAAGGAATACCGCCGGAATGGTCAGGCTCCACATGGTTAGACACGATATAATCAATCTTGGCCGGGTCCACAATATTGCGGATGCGCCCCAGCATCTCCAGGCAGAAAGGAGCCTTCACCGTATCAATCAATGTAATCTTCTCATCCATGATGAGATAAGCATTATATGTAGAACCGCGCTCCGTGCTATAGCCGTGGAAGCTGCGCATGGAGTAGTCCATAGAACCAACCCAGTAAATATCCTTCTTAACTTCTACAGGTAACATTAAGCTTTAACCACCTTTCCAATACAAACAGCCATCAAAGCTACCCTGCCTCAATACAGCTGCAAAACAATACAAAATGCCATACATCAATAGGACAATACGTTAGACAAATTTCCTATACTAGTAAATATATAAAAAAACCCCATCCATGTCAAGATATATTTGCCTTTGAAAAACATTTGCGCCTGAACAGGCATCCCCAGGTATGAGGCGGATAATTCTCAAAAAACATAAAGATAATTGGTATGACAATTAACGTAAAAATCGTAGAGGTAATCAGGCCGCCGATAATAACCCATGCCATGCTGACACGGGTTTCCGCCCCCTCTGTCATAGCCAGGGCCGTAGGCAGCATGCCCACAATCATGGTAAGGGTAGTCATGAAAATCGGCTTCAGACGCACCTTGCCTGCCTCAATAATAGCATTCCAGGCCGAATAGCCCCGCTCCTGCAAGGTCATGGTATAATCCAGCAGCAGGGTGCCGTTCTTTGCCACCACGCCGTCCATCACCAGTATGCCAATCATGGAATACAAATTCAGGGTATTGCCCGTAAAGAGCAGGAACAAAAGGGAGCCAATCAGCCCCAGCGGCAGGGAAAACATGCGGATAAAAGGCGTCAGCACCGACTCATACAGCACTGCCAGCAGCATGTAAATCAGCACCATAGCCATCAAAAGAGCCATCAAAAGCTGCTGATAGGTATCATTCATATTGGTGGCCTGCCCTTTAAACTTGTAGCTGACAGTATCATCCAGCTGCATGTTTTTCAGGTCGCTGCCCACTTCCTTGATTACCTCGTTCAGGGGCCTTGCCCCGATATTGGCACTGATGGAGATAGCCCGCTGCTTGTCCACCCGGCGGATAGTCACAGGGCCTGTGCCGTACCTGATATCAGCCACATCCCCCAAAAAGACCGTCCTGTCCCCGGCAGACACAGGAATAGCCGAGATGTCCGATACCCTGTAGCCATCAGCCCCCTTGAAGCGCACCTTGATATCCGTATCCTGATTTTCATTCAGGGGGTCGTTAACCAGGGTTCCGGCACTGCGGCCGGAAATCACCGAGCTCATAGCACTATCAATATCCCCCAGGGACACCCCCATGGTACGGATTTTTTCCCTGTCCACGGTCATTTGCAGCTCCGGCAGCCCCTCCGTATAGGTGCTGCTTACATCAGAAATGCCATTGCCCTTTTCCTTCAGCATCTCCATGATGCGGTTTGACTCTGCAATCAGCTTCTCATTGTCACTGCCCCGCAGTTCAATTCTCAGTGCGCCCCCATTGCCGGGACCGCCACCGCCGGACACGCCTGCCACCGAGGTCTGGGTTTCCATAATGCGGATATTAGCACCATTAAAATCATTATTTTTCACAAACTGCCGCAATTCATTGGTCACATCCCAGATACTGCGGCTGCGGTCGCTGCGGTTCACCAGCTGCACCTTGATGCGCCCCTCGTAGGCATTGCTGCCGCCGCCACGGGTTAGATAATACTTCACCTCCGGCACTGCATCCAGCTTGGCTTCCAGCACCCTCAGCACCTTGTCCGTTTCCTCCACGGTACGGCTCACCGGCAGCTCCGCTACAATCTGAAAGCTGCCTTCATCAGAACGGGGCATATACTCCGTGCCGATAACACCGGCAGGCACCAGCATGATTACCCCCGCAAAAAGCCCCAGGGCAGACAGCAGCACCGCCTTCTGATGATGAAAGCTCTTTCTCAGCAGCCGCTCATAGTGCACCACCGCCCAGCGTTCCACATTATCCATAAAATCCCACAGCCTGTGCTTCGGCACCTGCCAGCCCTTCTTAAAAAGCTGGGATGCCAGCATGGGCGTCAGGGTAAAGGACACAAACAGGGAAAACATGCCAGCAAAGACAATAGTCAGTCCGAACTGGCGGAAAAACTGGCCTGTCATGCCGGACATAAAGGCAATAGGCAAAAAAGTCACCGCATCGCACAAAGTAATGGCAATAGCTGCCATGCCGATTTCATTGCGCCCCTTCTCCGCTGCCACCTCCGGCTGTTCACCCATCTGCAGATGCCGGACGATATTTTCCAGCACCACGATGGAGTCATCCACCAGAATACCGATGCACAGGGTCATGCCCATCAGGGACATCATGTTGAAGGTAAAACCGGCTATGTACATAACGAAAAAGGTGGCAATCAGGGAAGTAGGAATAGCCACCATAACCGCTGCCGTAGAACGCCAGCCCCGCAGGAACAGGAAAAGCACCAGCCCCGTGGTACACAGGCCCTCCACCAATGTTCCCAGCGTATTGTGCAGGGCAGTATTCACATAATCCGCATCATCGCTGACCACCGTAAAGGTATAATCAGGATTCTTCTCCCTCAGCTCCGCCAGCTTCTCGTGGATATTCCTTGAGGTTTCCACCACATTGGCATCACTGTTCTTGTAGATTTCCAGATTGACAGCCGCCCTGCCGTTCACCCTGCCGATGCGGGCAGTCCTGGCATCCTGATGGCGAATATCCGCCACCGCCGTCAGGGGCACCTGCTGCTTGACAGTATTCTGCACAAACAGCTTTTCAATGTCCTCCACATGCCTGTACTGGGCAATCATCCGCACATCAGACCGGGAAGTATCTGTATAAATCGTACCGGATGGCAGCAGCTGATTCTCATTCCTGATGGCGCTGACAATATCATTCATGGTCAGCTGATAAGCAGCCATCCTGCCCCGGTCCACCTCTACCGCCACTTCCCGGTCAACGCCGCCCCGGACCTCAATCTCCGAGACGCCGCCTGCCTGCTGGATAACATCCGCAAACTGGTTATCCACCTTGGCATAGAGCCCCGACAGGGGCATATCCGCCGTAACCGCAATCTCCACAATAGGCTGGTCATTTTCATCGTGCTTGATAACCACCGGCTCCTCTGCCTCATCCGGCAGCTGATAGCGGATGCTCTCCACCTTCTTGGTGGCATCAATAGCCGCCTGGTCAGCATCCGCATCAAATTCCAGCTCCAGCCCCACCCTGCCGCTTTCGTAACGGGCAGAGGAATTCATGGTCTTCACATTGGACAGGGAGGAAAGGGCATCCTCAATAGGCTTAATCACCTGCTGCTCCACGGATTCGGCATTGGCCCCCGGATAGCGGACAAACACCGAAATATACGGCGTATTCAGGGCCGGCAGCAGCTCCACCCCGATACGATAAAAGCTGAACA
>JAEDOE010000151.1 GCA_016302095.1 Anaerovibrio sp.
ATACATGCCATATACGCATAATAGACATGCAATACATACAAAAGGGGCTACCATCTTTTTACTCAAGATGATAACCCCTAAACTTTTAGAATAAATCCTCAGCCAGAACGATGGTCTGGTCGCGGTTCGGCCCTACGGACACAATGCCCAGGCCAATGCCGGTAACCTCCGCCATGCGCTCCAGATAGATGCGGGCCTTCTCAGGCAGCTCCTCATAGGTGCGGATACCGCTGATATCGGTCTTCCAGCCCTCAAAGGTCTCATATACAGGCTCAACCTCTGCCAGCACCTTCAGGGAAGCCGGAATCTCGTTGAGGATTTCGCCCTTGTACTTATATGCTACGCACATCTTGATTTCATCCATGCAGTCCAGGATATCAAGACGGGTAATAGCCATGTAGTCAATGCCGGACAGCATACCTGCATAGCGCACAACGCAGGCATCCAGCCAGCCGGTACGGCGCGGACGGCCTGTTACAGTGCCATACTCATGACCGGCATCGCGGATCTTGTCGCCAATCTCGTTAAGCTGCTCCGTAGGGAATGGGCCCTCGCCGACACGGGTGCAGTACGCCTTTACCACGCCTACAACCTTGTCGATATCACGAGGCGCAACACCTGCACCTACGCCGATACCGCCGGAAATAGGATGGGAAGCGGTAACATACGGATATGTACCATAGTCAATATCCAGCATAGTTGCCTGAGCGCCCTCAAAGAGGATTTTCCTGTCCGCCTTGATTTCATCATGGAGCAGGGCGATGGTATCGCATACATAAGGGCGCAGGCGGTCTGCATAGCCCTCATACTCCTTCAGCATGGACTCATAATCCATCGGCTCCTTGCCGTACAGCTTCACAATCTCCTGATTCTTCAGCTCCAGGTTTTCCTTCAGCCTCTTGGCAAATTCTTCCTTATCAATAAAATCGCAGACACGGATGCCGATGCGATGGTCCCGGTCAGCATAGCACGGACCGATACCGTTCTTGGTAGTGCCAACCTTATTGTCACCCTTCAGCTCCTCGATATAGCCGTCCATCTCGCAGTGATACGGCAAAACCACATGAGCGCGGTTGCTGATACGGATGCCGCTGACATCGATGCCTTTCTCAATCATGCCATCCATTTCCTGCAGCATAACCTTCGGGTTAAAGGCAACGCCGTTGCCTACAACGCACAAGGTGCCCTTGTAAAGAATACCGGACGGCATCAGGCGCAGCTTGTACTCAGTGCCATCCACGGCAACAGTATGGCCTGCATTGCTGCCGCCCTGATAGCGGACAACGGTCTCAGCCTTCTGTGCCAGATAATCTACGATTTTACCCTTACCTTCGTCACCCCACTGGGTGCCCAAAACTACAACAGCTGACATACAGCAGTCTCCCCTCATCTTTCTATGAAGCCGCCCGGCTGCAATGCCAGGCAACCCTTATCCCAGAGCCATGCCCTGCCAGCTTGCAGGACAGCTCCCTAACACATTTTTAAAATCCCTTTCCCGACATGCATCAAAAAAGGGCTCAGACAACATTTGCCCCGAGTGCAGACTATTTCATCTCATTAGTATACTCATATATCATAGCATGTATAGAGCAGTTGTGTCAATGAATTCCGCCCCAACAACCGCCCCTTGCAGAAAATTATTCCTTACCATAAAATAAAAGCCAGAACCGGCAGCCAGCTAATTGCAGGCAAATGGCTGCCAGGCGGAAACTAGCTGCTGTAATAAAAGCAAACCATTGCAAAATATCCGAAAGGCGGTAAAGATATGCAGAGAGTACGCATAGTAGACATTGCCAGGGAGCTGGGCGTCAGCACGGCAACTGTATCTAATGTTATTCACGGCAAAACAAAAAAGATTTCCGATGCCACAGTCAAGAGGGTGCAGAAGCTGCTGGAGGAACGGCAATACATCCCCAGCATGGCAGGGCTGCTGCTGGCACAGAACGATTCCCGCATCATCGGCATCGTCATTAACAACCACGGCAAATACGAGGGACATGTGCTGGAGGACCCTTTTGTGTCCGCATCCCTGAACGCCCTATCCGGCGAAATTGAAAAAGCAGGCTATTTCATGATGGTAAAAACCACTACCCGGCTTGCAGATATTGTCAAATTCGCCTCCATGTGGAATATGGAGGGCATGGTTATCATCGGCTTCTGCGAGGAAGAATACAGCGAGCTCCGGCAGTTCATGCACATTCCCTTTGTAGTATACGATGGTTTTTTTGAAAACGGCGTCAATGATGCAAGGCTCTGCAACCTGACTATTGACAACTATGACGGAGGCTTGCAGGCGGGCAGGCATTTCCGCAGCCTGGGACACCAGCGGGCACTGTGCCTGTCAGACAATGATATCTGCATGGATGCCCAGCGCATCAGAGGCTTTCGGGATGGCTTCGGGGCAGAGCATACGGATTTACTGCTGATTCCCATGCAAAAGGAACAGCGCAGGGCATTTTATGAGCAGCATTTCCCGTTTATCAAAGAACATACTGCCGTCTTTGCCGTTTCTGATTATTATGCCATCGACTTCATGCAGTTTGCGCAGGAAAAGGGCCTCCAGGTGCCGGAGGATATCTCCATCGCCGGTTTTGACGATACCCCCATCTGCCAGCAGATTGTGCCGTCCCTGACTACCGTGCGGCAGGATGCCGCCAGACGTGCCGCCAGTGCCCTGCTGGCTCTCAAGGAGCTGAAGCAGGGCATCCCTTTCCAGCAGTCCCGTATGCTTCCTGTACAGCTAGTGCCACGGCAAAGCACTGCCCTAAAAAATATCTAAATGTTTTCTTTTAATTTTATAAATGGTTATGCGTTTAACCTATTGTGTTTTATCATTTCTTGTTTTAAAATATACTCATAAAATTAAGGGAGTGATTTACGATGGGTGCAAATCGTACCTTTATGAAAACAGTATTAAGCATTGCCATTCCTGTAGCATTGCAGTGCATGCTGCAATCCTCGTTCAGCATCATTGACCAGATTATGATAGGTCAGCTGGGCAGCGTCAGCATTGCTGCCGTGGGAATTGCCGGCAAATTTTCTTCTATTTATCAGGTAGTGGTATCCGCTATTGCCGTAGTTGCCGGCATCATGATTGCCCAGTACATGGGAAAACAGGAGCAGGAACAGGTGGATAAAAGCCTCTCTGTAAACCTTGCCGCCGCCATCCTGCTGGCTCTGGGCTTTACTGCTGCCTGCCTGGGCGTACCTGAGCTTGTCATGGGCATTTACACAGAAGATACAGCCATGTGCGCTGTTGCAGCCTCCTATCTCCGGCTGATCGCCTTTACCTTTTTGCCCATGGCAGGAGCCATCCTGCTGTCCACCATGCTCCGCTGCATGGAAAAAGCCTCCCTGCCCCTTTATGCCAGCATTGTGGCAGCCATTGTCAACACGGGGCTCAACTACGTCCTCATCTTCGGCAAGCTGGGCTTTGCCCCTATGGGCGTAGATGGTGCCGCCATCGCTACTGTCATGGCGCAAATTGCCAATTTCCTGCTAATTTTGGGAGCCTTCCTGAAAAGCTACCGCAAAACCGGCAGCAATTTTCACTTTTCCCTCAGGCTCGGTACTGAGGGGTACCGCCAATACCTTTGGATGCTGCTGCCTATACTGATTACGGAATTCATGTGGAGCCTGGGCGAAAATGTCTACGCCTCCATCTACGGCCACATGGGCACCATTGCCTGTGCCGCCATGACACTGACCAATCCTATTCAGGGGCTGATGATTGGTGCGCTGAGCGGACTTTCCCAGGCAGCAGGCATACTGATAGGCAAATCCCTGGGCAAGAAGGATTATGACGAGGCATACGCCAATTCCAAAAAACTGATCTGGTATGGCTTATGCGGCGCAGTTATCCTTTCTGCACTGCTGATAACCACCAAAGCTTTCTATGTGGATATTTATGCCGTAGAAGCTGTAACCAAAGCTATTGCCAGCGATATTCTCCTCGCCTTTGCCCTGGTGGCACCTATCAAGGTACTGAATATGATTCTGGGTGGCGGCATCGTCCGCAGCGGCGGCAAGACAAAGCTGATTATGTGGATTGACCTGATGGGCACCTGGATTTTCGGCGTACCTCTCGGCTATCTCTCCGCCTTCGTGCTGAACCTGCCGATACCTTATGTCTACTTCATTTTGTCACTGGAAGAAGCCGTGCGGCTGCTGGTGACAGTGGTGGTATTCAGAAAGAAAATATGGATGCAAAGTTTATGAAAATTTCAGTTTGTCGTAGTGCTGGATCGTTACTTCGTGCATATACTGACTGATGT
>JAEDOE010000152.1 GCA_016302095.1 Anaerovibrio sp.
GTCCTTGATGCGCTCCCTGTCATAGCGTTTCACCTGGTTGATTAATATCTTTTTACTGAACTTCGCCATGTCATACACCTGCCCTCTTCATGTTAAAATCAAGCTGCTTGTTGTTTTCCCTGGCTTCCAGCAGGAAATCATCACTGTACGGATAATGGTCAGGCAGGTTGCAGGCCTCATCAACGTACAGCGGACAATCGGGTGTGCAGCCGCCAGCGATTTCAATAATCTTATTGCAGCCACTTTTTAGGTGTGTGGCGAGATATGTCATATTGTTAATTAAACTCAACACTTCCAGATGTCTACTGCCGTAGCTGTCTTTGAGAGCCTGCATTCTCTTTTTCTTGGCGCAGTCCTGATATAATTCGCAATGGTTATTGCATTTATCGCAACAGCCTTGACACCTGGTAGCCTCGTGACATTCATGACACTCTGCCAAGCGTGGCGGATATGCGCATGTGCCCTCTACATAGCCGGAATTAGGTGTCCAATATGCAGGCGAAGCCTTAGTATCAGAAACAGCATTTTCTTTTTTCTGCGTGTCAGAGTGTGACACGCTTTTTTCTTGCTCACGATAAGCAGCTCCCTGCTCTCTATGGCACCCCTGTATCGCGCCGCAACCGGCAAGGCACGCTTTGCAGCAGCCGACACAGTTGGTACCCAGATGGCACTGCTCACACGGCTCTATATCGGTCGCGCCAACCTTTTCTACATTGCGCATGATTTCCAGCCGTCTTTCCTCCGGCAGCTGTACCCAGCCACTGTATGGATTCCATTTTTTTTGTATTTTCTCCTGTTCCTGCGTGTCAGAGTGTGACACGCTTTCATTCGCGCCGCCTGACTCTATTCCATCCGGCTCGCTCCCGCTATCTTCAAGGGGTTTGGCAAAATGTGACCTGATAATGTCCGCTGACAGTAATTGCTGTGGTTCAATGTCTCCGTACTCTATAGCTTCAATCAAGGCAGCCTGTTCCTCATCCGGCAGCTTAGATGCCTCAATGGCCGCTGATTTAGACATACTGCCGTTAAGATAATAATCCAGCAATATGCCATTCAGGTTGTTTGCGAGTTGGAGAAACGCTCCCACGCTTCCGCTGGAGATATTCAGCTTCTTGGCCACCATATCCCGGACACGCCCCGGCAGGTTCTCTTTTTCCTTCTGCTCGGTCAGAAGCTCATACAGTTTGATAGCTTGGAGAAACTGCTCCCGGCGTGTCATGTGCCTGTTTACTGCATTGGCTGAAATCAGCTTGATGGCAATGCTGGTTTCGTCCTTGTCACTGTCCAGAATAACAGGTATTGTTTTCCATTGCTCCTTGTCCTGCTTTGCCAGCAGGCGGAGTGCTTTTACCCGCCTGTGGCCGCTGATGATGCGATACATTCCGCCCGGCATGAACCGCACCAGCGGATATTGCATGATGCCGTTCAGCTCTATATCCGCTGCCAGTTCCTCTATCCCGTCCGTGTTATATATTTCCTCGTTCATCGGGTCTTCCTCAAGCTGATTGAGGTTTACCCAGCGCATTTCATTGGCTGGCTTGCTTTCGCCATTGCCAACAGCAGTTATACTAAACTTTGGCATTTTGCTTTCTCCTTTGCTTTTGTCACATCAAAATCAGTGCTATAAGAACAATCAAACATGTCTTAATTGATGCCCGGATAATTGTCATATCTGCCTCCTACACCACCAAGCACGTCATCAGCCATGCTGACAATGCGGTCAGCATTACCTTTGCTATATTCCCCCATGTCAGGCTGCTTCTTTCCATGCCAATATTCTCGCAGAACTCACTCAGCGCGGCATCTATCCTCTGCTGGCGGAGCTGGCTTTTCTCCGCCCGGATGGCAACACGCTTCACTAGCACATTGCGCTTTGTAATGCTTCTTACCGGATAACTGCCTGCACGGCACCTTGCCTTTTTTATCCTCTCCATCGCGGTACCTCCTTTCACACGCGAGCAGTATCATCAACTGCGTTATTAGCAACAAACTCGAGGTACTCGGCTGCCAGCTCCTTGTAATTCCTGGCCGCCTGGCTCCGACCGCTCAATACCGTTATGAGCTCGGAGCCAAAAGTCGTATCATTGACTCTTGGAGAATATTTAATTTTCGTGTTCATGATTTTGTACCGCTGGTTCCCTGTGCTGGCATGGCCGCCTGCCAGCCACTCAACACCCTCATTCTCCAGCTGGTTTCCGCTGTGCTGCATCGTAACCAGGCAGCCAACGAAATTGATATGGGGTTTCCAGTAGGACATGTCCTGTATCTGGTCCATCAGGGTGGATATGCCATAGAAGCTGTACTTGTCTATCTTCACCGGAATGATGAAATCATCAGAGGAAACGATGGCATTGATAAAGCTGACCTCAAGGTTCGGGCCGTTATCGATGATGGCAAAATCATAATCCTCTGCCACCTGCTTGAGTGCCTCCCGCAGCCGTATCTGTGTCGGCATACCGCTGGTTCTGCTGATCAGGTCATGGTTGGCAGCGGCGAGGTTCATGTTGGCAGGAACCACATCGATGTTGGGATTGGACGTCTTCTTGATGCAGTCATCAATCTCATTTTCAAGACAGAGAATTTCTGCCGTGCCGATGTGGTCAGGATGAAATACCTGAAAGAACTGGCTGGCATTGCCCTGCTGGTCATTGTCTATTACCAGCACCCTCTTGCCAAAATCCGTGGCAAGGATACCGGCAAGGTTTACGGCCGTGGTGGTCTTGCCCACGCCGCCTTTCAAGTTGCAGATGCTCAGCACCCGCATTTTTCTCTTTATTCTGTTTTCTGTCATTGTCATTTGGTCTGCTCCTTTTCCTTGTTCATATCTTCACTATCTGCATCCGCGACACTGTACTTGCGCATAAATGCCAGGCGGTGTTCCTTTGGCCGCTTGTAATGCAGGAACATGATAGCGTTGCCTGTGAATTTTACTTCAAAAGGCTCCAGCTCCTGCTGGCTGGCGGAATAGTGCCCCAGGATTCGCTTCATGTCGCGGAAAATTTTCCATGGCACGAAATAGTATCTGCCTCGGATGCCACAGCACACTGCCGTGATTGCTCCAAGAGCTGTATGGGTGTCCAGGGCGCGTTGCTGATTTTCTGTCACCGCCTTGAGGCGTATCCGGGCGGTGTCAGTGTATTTGGCTTCAAATACGATGCACCGCCCGGACGGATATATGCTCCCGATGAAGTCCGGCTCTGCGTGTTCCTGAAAATATATCTGTGCTTTTCCGTTGCGGTATTTCTTGGCTACCCTGAACGGCTCCGGCACTTTGATAACTTTCGCGATGCCATTCAGCAGGTATTCCTCTGCCGCAGTCAAAATCTGCTTTTCCATCAGATGCCCAGAGTCATTTGCCATCTGCCCCTTTAGCTTGTTGGTGGCATGCATCCTCTGGCACTCCGCCCGGTGCGCTTCTGCATCGTAGTCATTATCCCAGGGCATTGTGTCAAATCTCATTCAGCCCTCTCCTTTGCTTCTTCTGCCATTTTGGTGGCTTCCTCAAAATTCAGCACCTGCTGGGCGCGGCATCCGTCAATGTACTTGAAGCACTCCCGCTCCAAATCGTCAAGCAACCGGGAAAATGTTATGCCATTAATCAGCACATCGCTAAAATCCTCATAGACTTTCGGCGTGCTAATCTTGGCTTCGGCACAAATGGAGCTAAGATATATGCTGGCGTTCATTTTTACCAGGCGCATATCTACTCCAAACTTGTCCTTGCGCTCCATGCTGATGGCGGTGATGTGGATATTGGGCACCACCTCTAATGCTGTACCGCGAAATCCAAAGATAGCTTGCACGGCAAAAGCAAGACGTTCATAAGCTTTTTTCATATCAGGATCAGGCAGCTCTACGCTGACGAGTGACCTGTCCTCCCATAGCTTACCATCCTGCTTCTGCTGCCATTTAAATTTGTATTTGTCCTCGATAGAACAATATGTCAGAATTCTGTCCACACTACTGCACCTCCTTTTTATCCACTTCTGTTATTTTCCTGTGGATATGTTCTTTATCTTTTGTTTCTTTCAATCTCATCCGGCAGAAGATATACCACCGCCCGGTCTGCTCATTGAAGGACTTTTCTATGCTTTGGACTCGGTAGCCCTTGTTGTCCTTCTCTATGGCACCGATGAACAGCTCGCTGTCCTCTGGAAGCTCCACAATGCTGTTAAATCTCTTTTTTGAAATACTGCTTTTGGCTTCGCTTATCCATGGGCGGATGAGGCCCTTGGATGGAATCCATCTCTTCTGCCATTTGC
>JAEDOE010000153.1 GCA_016302095.1 Anaerovibrio sp.
GCTATGACCCCAATGATTTTCGCCTGAAATCCAGGCTGCAATACGAGATTGCCAAAGATACGTATCTTTTTACCCAGGTAAATGATATTAACAAGGCGGATAAGCGTGCCACTTATTTCGGTTTGCGAAAAAGTTTTTGATATGTATGTTTTAAGATGTTATAATCTATATTATTGATGATGTTTATATATTTTTCCTACAGGTTGCATGACAGTTATGGCTTGTTTGCAAGGTGTTAAAGGTTTTAGGGAGGAATTTGTTTTGAAAGGCAATAATACTTTTAGGAAGCTCAGCGGCCTGGTGCTGGCAGGCATGATGTCCATGTCAGTGGCAAGTGCGGAGACAATGGATTTGACGCTGGAGGAAAGCGTAAGGCTGGCTCTTGACAACAACTACAGCATCAAGGAGCAGGAGGCTGATTATGATAGTGCTGTGTGGGCAAGGCATCAGGCAAGGCGCACGGCAGGCCCGAAGCTGAACTGGGAAAGCAAGGCTACCAAGCTGGGCGGTAATTGGTATGATAACAATAACCTTGACAGGGCTTTTGGCAATGGGCTTACCCTGACCTTCCCGGTATATACCGGCGGTCAGCTGGAAGGGGCAATCAAGGCGGCTGATCTTGGGATGAATGCTTCCGAGCTGGGGCTGGAGCTGGCAAAGCAGAAGGTGAAGGCTGGCACTATGGCAGCTTATTATAAGGCATTGCAGGCTAAAAACCAGATTAAGGTGGCAGAGGATTCCGTGAATACCCTTACGGAGCATCTGAAAAATGTAAATGCCCAGTTTACCGTTGGTACCGTGGCAAAATCTGATGTGCTGGGAACTCAGGTACAGCTGGCAAATGCCGAGCAGAATTTGATTACTGCCAATAATAGCTATGATGTGGCAATTGCTTCCCTGAATAACATCATGGGTGTGCCTACCGGCATGGAGCTGAACCTGACTGACAGCTTGGGATATGTCGCTTACGAAATCCCGCTGGAGGAATGTACGGAGTATGCTATGCTCAATCGTCCTGATGTGCTGATTGCTGACTATAAGGTGGCTATTGCCAAGGCTGATGTTGAGCAGGCAAAGGCAGGCTACCGTCCTAGTGTGAGCCTGGCAGCTACCAAGAACTGGCAGGGTGAGAATCCATTTGGCTCCGATGAGGATGATCAGCGTTATGCTCAGAATAACAACTGGACTGCCGGTGTAGTGCTCTCCTGGGACATCTGGGACAATCAGGTGACTGAGGCAAAGGTAAGGCAGAATAAGGCGGCTGTGATGAAGGCTGAGGCCGTGGCTGCTGATACCCGCCAGACCGGTGACCTGGAGGTGCGCACTGCCTATCTGAACCTGAAGGCTGCGGAAAAGAGCATCAATACCACCAAGGTAGCTGTAGAGAAAGCCCAGGAGGACTACAAGATTGCCCAGGTGCGCTACTCTGCCGGTGTGGGCACTAACCTGGATGTAATGGATGCCCAGGAGAAGCTGACTCAGGCGCAGACCAACTACTATACTGCCCTGTACAACTACAATTCCAGCAAGGCAGACCTTGACCGTGCTATGGGCATCATGGTGGATCTGGATATCAAGAAGCTGGCACTGGAAAATGCAGCGAAGTAAAAACTATTGAAAATAAATATGGATAGGCCTCTTTATAGGCTTTTAGACGGGCTGTGGCAGTTTGCCGCAGCCTGTTTTTTCGCCTGTGCCAGCCAGGGGAGCTTCAATCTGTATATAAAAAATGAATGTAATTCATTTTTTGCTTTCATATTTGGCCAGATTCATATATAATAAAATAATGTGGAGGTGTTTTCTATGGCTGAAGCAATAGGCAGGCGTGAGCAGAAGAAGCTGATGGCGAGAAACAGGATTCTGGAAGCGGCAGTGACGCAGTTTGCCAGCTGCGGTTTTCAGGCGGCTTCAGTAGCAGATATTATGAGGACAGCCGATATGGGGCTGGGAACTTTTTATAATTATTTTGCTTCCAAGGAGGAGCTGCTGCACTGCCTTTTGGATGGCCTGGCGGTGCAGCTTCGGCAGCATTTGCAGGAGTTGCAGGAGCAGCGGAAAGGCCATGCAGAGATTTTGCGGGAAATGGTCATGCTGACAGCACGGCTGGTGGGACAGAATAAATATGTCCTTCCCCTGTTCCTAAGTGCCGGGGAAAAGGCAGGGGGCAGGGAGCTGGCAGCAGGAACGGCCGAGCCATCCTCATCAGCTGATGGGCCTGAGGTTTACCAGATGGATACAGGGCATGCTCATGGGCCTGCCTTTTTGGGCATGTTTTTGCAGCTGGTGCAGGCAGGTCAGCAGAGCGGCGAGTTCCGGAATGATGTGTCGGCAGAAATTATTACGGAAATGTTTCATTCCCTTTTTCAGGCAGCGGCATTCAGCAGCCTGCCTCTCAGCTTTGAGGAAAACATCAATATGAAGCTGAAGCTGATTATTGACGGCATATGTGCGAAATAAGCAGGCTGAATTGTGTGTGTATGAATTAATTATATATAAGGTGAGAGTAAATTTATGATAAGTGTAACCAAGCTTTTATTTGCCAGAGAATACTATGGGGATTCCCTGCGCTATACGAAATCTGCCCATGCTATGCGCAATGGTGCCGGTGAGGGCATGGGACCGGTGGTGGTATGGAATTCCACCAAGACCTGCAACCTGAAATGCCGTCATTGCTACATGAGCTCTGACAGCAGGAAATATCAGAATGAGCTGACTACGGCGGAGGCAAAGGCCTTTATTGATGATTTGGCGGATTTTCATGTGCCGGTGCTGCTGTTTTCCGGCGGCGAGCCGCTGATTCGCCCTGATTTTTTTGAGCTGGCGGAATACGCCCAGCAAAAAGGTGTGCGCCCTACCCTGTCCACCAACGGTACATTGATTACCCGTGAGGTGGCTGCTCGTATCAAGGAGATTGGCGTAGGCTATGTGGGGATTTCTTTGGATGGCTTGCAGGATGTAAATGACAAGTTCCGGGGCGTGGAAGGTGCTTTTGAGAAGGCTATGGCCGGTATCCAGAACTGCGTGGCTGCAGGTCAGCGTGTAGGGCTGCGGTTTACCATCAACCATCACAATATTCAGGAGCTGGACAATATTTTTGATTTTATCGAGCGTGAGAATATCAACCGCGTCTGCTTCTACCATCTGGTGTATTCCGGCAGGGGCAGTGCCATGCAGGACCAGGATGTGACGGCAGAGGAGTCCCGGCGTGCCATGGATACCATTATCCGCAGGACGAAGGATTTTGAGGACAGGGGCTTGGAAAAGGAAATCCTGACGGTGGACAATCATTGTGACGGCGTGTATATGTACCTGAAGGCTGTGGCGGAGGGCAATGATGCCCAGGCAGAGCAGATAAAGAAGTATATTGCCATGAATGGGGGCAACCGTTCAGGTATTGCCTTTGGCGAGGTGGATCCTTTCGGCTATGTGCATCCTGACCAGTTTACCCAGCATCATACCTTCGGCAATGTCCGGGACAGGAAATTCAGCGAGATCTGGCAGGATACTTCTCATCCGATTATGGCAGGGCTGAAGGACAGGAAGCCTCTTTTGAAGGGGCGCTGCGCCAAGTGCAGGTTCCTGGACAACTGCAACGGCAATTTCCGCACCAGGGCGGAGGCAGTGACCGGGGACTTCTGGGAGTCTGACCCGTCCTGCTACCTGACAGATGAAGAAATCGGCATAAAGGGAGGCAGCAACTGATGATTGTTTCTTGGAATACCACTAATGCCTGCAATATGTACTGTGACCACTGCTATCGGGATGCAGGCTGCAAGGCGGAGGAAGAATTGTCCACGGCGGAGGCAAAGACGCTTTTGGAGCAGATTGCCAGGGCAGGCTTCAAGATTATGATTTTTTCCGGCGGCGAGCCTCTTATGCGGCCGGATATTGTGGAGCTGGTGGCCTATGCTGCCAGCCTGGGGCTGCGGCCTGTCTTCGGCACCAACGGCACGCTGATTACCCTGGAGATGGCACAGAAGCTGAAGGCTGCCGGGGCCATGGGCATGGGGATTTCCCTTGACTCTATGGACAGGGAGAAGCACAACAAGTTCCGCAAATTCCCGGGGGCCTGGGAAGGGGCGGTGCAGGGCATGCGCAACTGCCGGGCGGCAGGACTGCCTTTTCAGATTCATACCACGGTGATGGAGTGGAACAATCACGAGCTGGAGGACTTGACGGATTTTGCCGTGGCAGAGGGGGCGGTGGCACATCACTTCTTCTTTTTGGTGCCTACAGGCAGGGC
>JAEDOE010000154.1 GCA_016302095.1 Anaerovibrio sp.
GCAAGACTTTTACCATAGCCAAGCTGATTGAGAAGGTGCAGCGGCCTACCCTGGTCATAGCCCACAACAAGACGCTGGCGGCACAGCTGGCCAGCGAGTTCAAGGCTTTTTTCCCTGACAATTATGTAGGATATTTTGTCAGCTATTATGATTATTACCAGCCGGAGGCCTATATTGCCTCTACGGATACATATATCGAGAAGGATGCTTCTATCAATGACGAGATTGATGAGCTGCGGCACTCTGCTACCTGCTCTCTCTTTGAGCGGCGTGATGTGATTGTCGTGGCCAGCGTGTCCTGCATCTATGGCCTGGGTTCCCCGGAAAGCTATCATGAGATGGTGCTGTCCCTGCACAAGGGGCAGGAAACCGACCGTGATGCCATCCTCAGGCGGCTGGTCACCATGCAGTATGAGCGGAATGATATGGTGCTGGAACGTGGCAATTTCCGGGTGCGGGGTGATGTCATCGAGGTCTTTCCGGCAGGGTACAACAACAGGGCAGTGCGCATCGAGCTGTTCGGGGACGAGGTGGACAGGATTCTGGAGTTTGATGTGCTGACAGGGCAGGTTATTGGCGAGCGCATTCATTCCATGATTTTCCCTGCTTCCCACTATGTCACCAACAGGGAGGATTTGGAAACAGCTATGGGCACCATCCGGCAGGAGATGGAGGAACAGGTCAAGTATTTTAAAGGGGTAAACAAGCTGATTGAGGCCCAGCGGATTGAGCAGCGGGTGAATTATGATTTGGAAATGATTCAGGAAATGGGCTACTGCTCCGGCATTGAGAATTATTCACGCCATCTGACTCAGAGGGCGGCAGGAGAGGCTCCTTATACACTTTTGGATTATTTTCCGGAGGATTTTCTGATTGTCATTGATGAGTCCCATGTTACCCTGCCCCAGATACGGGCCATGTATGCCGGGGATCGTTCCCGCAAGGAGTCATTGGTCAATAACGGCTTCCGTCTGCCTTCTGCTTATGATAACCGTCCTTTGAAGTTTGAGGAGTTTGAGAAGCGCATCAACCAGATTGTTTATGTGTCGGCTACTCCGGCCAAGTATGAGCTGGGGCAGGCCCAGCAGATTGCCCAGCAGATTATCCGTCCTACGGGGCTTTTGGATCCGGAGATTGAGATTCGGCCTCTGGAAGGGCAGATGGATGACCTGCTGGGGGAAATCCATCTCAGGGTGGCGAAAAATCAGCGGGTACTGGTGACAACCCTGACCAAGCGCATGGCAGAAAACCTGACGGATTATCTGAAGGATATGGGGGTAAAGGTGCGCTACCTGCACTCGGATATTGCTACCATTGAAAGGGCGGAGATTATTAAGGAGCTACGGCTGGGTAAGTTTGATGTGCTGGTGGGCATAAATCTGCTGCGTGAGGGGCTGGATATGCCAGAGGTGTCCTTGGTAGCGATTCTGGATGCGGATAAGGAGGGCTTTTTGCGCTCTGATACTTCCCTGATTCAGACTATTGGCAGGGCGGCCCGCAATGCCGAGGGCAGGGTTATTATGTATGCTGATGTGGTGACTGATTCCATGCGCCGGGCAATAGATGAGACGAACCGCCGCCGTCAGGTGCAGCAGGAGTATAATCTGGCCCATGGCATCGTGCCAAGGACGATTATCAAGCCGGTGAAGGACTTGATTGAGCTGACATTGGTGGCAGAGGAAAGCGGTGAGTACAAGGTAGATGTGGATGCCACGGCCAGGGCAGCGGCTAAAAAGCTGCAGGCGCCGGGGAAGAAGATGACCAAGAAGGAATCTGAGGCACTTTTGAAGGCCTTGATGAAGGAAATGCAGATGGCATCCCGGTCCCTGGAATTTGAGCGGGCGGCCCAGCTGCGGGATATGATTTTTGAGCTGGAGGATGCCATGGGGAAAAAATCCAGCAGGAAGAAGAAAAGCTGAAAAGTAGTTATATACAGGAAGAAAAAAGCTGAAAGGCAGGCATATACAGGAAAACGCAAAGACGCAAAGCTGAAAGGCCGCATATATTTGAAAGGATAGAGTAGGTTAGCTATGGATAAATATATCAGGATACGTGGTGCCAGGCAGCACAATTTAAAAAATATTAATCTGGATATTCCCAGGGATAAGATGGTGGTGATTACGGGGCTGTCCGGCTCCGGCAAGTCATCACTGGCTTTTGACACTATTTATGCCGAGGGGCAGCGGCGGTATATGGAGTCATTGTCCTCTTATGCCAGACAGTTTTTGGGGCAGATGGATAAGCCGGATGTGGATTATATTGAAGGGCTTTCTCCGGCGATTTCCATTGACCAGAAGACTACCAGCCGCAATCCTCGCTCCACGGTGGGAACAGTGACGGAAATTTATGATTATCTTCGCCTGCTGTTTGCCCGGGTAGGACATCCCCACTGCCCGAAATGCGGCAAGCCTGTCAATCAGCAGTCCATTGACCAGATGCTGGATCAGCTGCTGCTGTTGCCGGAGCGGACGAAGCTCCTGGTGATGGCTCAGGCTGTCCGGGGCAAAAAGGGGGAGCATAAGAAGATTCTTGAACACATTCGCAAGGAGGGGTATACCCGTCTGAGGATTGATGGGGAAATGCGGGATGCCAGTGAGGAAATCCTGCTGGAAAAGAATAAGAAGCATACTATTGAGGTGATTATAGACAGGCTGGTAATCCGGGAGGAAATCCGTGCCCGCCTGGCAGAGTCCATGGAAACTGCCCTGCAAATGGGGCAGGGGGTTGCCTATGTGCAGATTGTGGATGGGGAACTTTTGATGTTCAGCCAGAATTTTGCCTGTGAGGACTGTGGCATCAGTTTGCCGGAGATTACCCCGCGGATGTTTTCCTTTAATAGTCCCTTCGGTGCCTGTCCAGTGTGCAGCGGCCTGGGCAGCCAGATGAAGCTGGATCTGGATATGGTGCTGCCGGATAAGTCCCTGAGCCTGGCTGGAGGAGCGGTGGCTCCTTTGTCCAGCAATACCAAGTCATACTCCATGTGCCAGATGAAGGCGGTGTTGGAAAAGCATGGCTGTGATTTGGATACGCCTTGGCAGGATTTGCCAGCCAAGGTGCAGGAGTTGCTGTTGTATGGCACCGGGGATGTGCGGTATGATTTTGGCTATGAGAACATGTTTGGCATTTACAAGATGCACAATGGTCCTTTTGAGGGGATTATGCCCCTGCTGGAACGCCGTTACAAGGAGTCCGACTCGGATATGATGCGGGAGGAATATGAGAATTACATGAGCATCAGCCTCTGCCCTGAGTGCCATGGTGCCAGGCTGAAGCCGGAGGTGCTGGCGGTGACTATTGGCGGCAAGAACATCCAGCAGGTTACGGATATGACGGTGCGGGACTGCCGTGAGTTCTTTCAACAGGTGGAGTTTTCTGACAGGGAGCTTGCCATAGGCAGGCAGGTGCTGAAGGAAATCAATGCCAGGCTGGGGTTTTTGGTGACAGTGGGACTGGAATATCTTACCCTCTCCCGGGCGGCAGGTACCTTGTCCGGCGGCGAGGCGCAGCGTATCAGGCTTGCTACCCAGATTGGTTCCGGGCTGGTAGGTGTCTTGTACATTCTTGATGAGCCAAGCATCGGGCTGCATCAGCGTGACAACAATAAATTGCTGGAAGCGTTGCAGAATTTGCGCAATATGGGCAATACCCTGCTGGTGGTGGAGCATGACGAGGATACCATGCGTGTGGCAGACCATATTATAGATATCGGTCCCGGTGCCGGTTCCCAGGGGGGCTATGTGGTGGCACAGGGCACGGCTGAGGAAATCATGCAGGTGCCGGAGTCTGTTACCGGCCAGTATCTTAGCCATCGTAAGGAAATTCCTGTGCCGGAAATGCGGCGCAGTGGTAATGGCAAGTTTTTGGAAATTGTGGGAGCAGCAGAGAATAATCTGAAAAATGTGCATCTGAAGCTGCCGTTGGGGGTATTTACGGTTATTACCGGTGTGTCCGGCTCCGGCAAGAGTACCTTGATTAATGAAATTCTCTACAAGGCTGTTGCCTCGAAATTGTATCGCGCCAAGGGCAGGCCGGGCAAATTCAAGAAGCTGCTGGGCATTGAAAATGTGGACAAGGTTATTGATATTGACCAGTCGCCTATCGGCAGGACGCCTCGCTCCAACCCTGCTACTTATACCGGGGTATTTGATTTGATCCGCACCCTGTTCAGCCAGTGCTCCGAGGCGAAAATGCGGGGCTACAAGCCGGGGCGGTTCAGCTTCAAT
>JAEDOE010000155.1 GCA_016302095.1 Anaerovibrio sp.
TCCGTTAATGTTCCAAAAGTCTCGTACCTTCACGACGATAAACTGAAATTTATATTGTAATAGTGAAAAGCTTTTTGGACAGCTCTATCATTTCAGGCTCAGGGCTGCTGTTCAGCCACTGGATGCTGCCTGGCTGCTGGTTAGCTGTCAGCAGCCGGCGGCTGTACAGGCGGCGGCGCAGCTGCCGTGCCGTACCTGCCGCACCGTCAAACACCTTCACCTGGGGGCCCAGAAGCTCCGCAATCACCTTCCTGACAAAAGGATAATGGGTGCACCCCAGCACCACGCCATCCACAGGCCTGTCCGCAAGCTGAACAAAAAATCCCTGCAAAAACTTACGCAGCTGCGGCGAATCCAGCTCCCCCCGCTCCACGAACTCCGGCAGTCCCGGCAGAGGCAGCTTGATAATCTCCGCCTTTTCCTTCCATTCCTCCAGCAGGCCGGCAAACTTCCGCTCACGCAGGGTTGCCTCTGTTGCCAGCACTACCACCCTGCCACCGGGACAGGCAATCACAGCCGGTTTCAGTGCCGGTTCAATAGCCACGATAGGCAGCTCAGGATACTCTGCCCTGAGCCTTGCCCCTGCCGCACTGCTGGCAGTATTGCAGGCAATCACCACAGCCTTTACGCCACGCTTTAAAAGCTTCTGCACCACCTGCTCCGTCAGCTGATAAATTTCTTCCGTGCTGCGGCTGCCATAGGGCGCATTGGCAGAATCGCCATAAAAAACAAAATTCTCATGGGGCAGCAGCCCTGCCAGCTCCCTGAGCACGCTGATTCCCCCCATGCCGCTATCCATGACGCCTATCGGCCCATCACAATCCAGCCTGATTTCCATACACTATCCAACTCCTGCCAACAAATACAATAACATTTATTTACAACAACGCAGCTTCGCAACAATATTGCTCACGACAAGCACTACAGGCGCCTGATGACAAATATCAGGCCGCACATCAGCCACAAAAGCATGGAAGACGGTATATTGAACAGCACATCATCCGTCACACCATTGAGGGCAACAGAAACCAGGGCAAGCCCCAGCCCCAGAAGCAGCCCTTCCATGGCCTTGTTGGGCAGCACACGCTGATTGAACAGCGCCACCCCCATGGACTTGAAGAAATAGACGAAAAATGCTGCGCCGCCCAAAATACCGATTTCCGCCGGATAATTCAGATAGATATTATGGGCATGCACCAAGGTCACGCTGCCATCCACAATATATGTATCATACAGCGGATAAACCATCCAATAAGCTCCCCAGCCGATGCCCAGCACAGGATGGTCCATAATCATCTGCACCGTGCTTTCCCACATGGCGATGCGCATCTCAGATGAGGTATCTGCCACGGAAAAAGCAGTCTTCATACGCTCCAAAAGCACCGGGTCCAAAAGCAAAATCCCGGCAATCACCACAATCACCGCCAGCAGGATGCGCTTGTCCCTGAGGATGCCGTAACCAGCCAGGATGACCACGATAGTCAGGAATGCCCCCCGGGCATAAGTCATAGCAAGGCAGGCAAGGCAGGCCACTATGGCACCGCCCAGCCAGATACGCGTAGTTTTGTCCTCCAGCTTTGCCAAAAGCCCCAAAAGGACGCAGATAACAATATCAAGATATGCTGCCAAAATGTTGGGATTCTCCCAGGTGGAAAAAACCCTTTTCCTCAGCTCCGGGAATGCCTCCCCGTCCACCCACTTCATCTCGCTGGTATCAATGCCAAAGATATACTGGAAAAACCCATAGGCCACCACAATAGCAGCTGACAGCCCCAGGGCATAGGCAATATACTTCACCTCGCCCTTGGTAGTTACATTCTGCGTCACCAGCACAAAGGTCATGCAGTAAACCACCGCCAGATTGTACCAGTTGTAAAAACTGAAAGCCCTGTCCGGGGACACCAGCACCGATGCCCCGCCGCACAGCATGAACACCAGTATGGCGCCAAAAACCGGGCTTTTGCGGTAATGATAGCCGCTGTCAAATTTCCAGCGGAATAAATACACGGCAAAGCCCAGCAGCAGGGCGATTTCCGCCACCACAGGCGACAGCGCCACAAAAAATGCCTCTGCCACCACTGCCATCACAATCAAATCCCTGCAGCTCCGGGAAGAAGCAAATTTTCTCAACCCACTCAATATCTGCACCTCATTTTCCATGATTTTGCAGGCACTACCCCTACGGCAGCAGCCTGTCCGAATTTACCTTCCCATTTTACCACTAATAGCGGTCAAATACAATTGACCAATCACATAGTATAATGTTATGCTTATGGATAGCTTTTTGTGTATCATAATCTCTGCTCAAAAAGCTATATTATGCCATAATATATTGACAAATTACGCAGGCTGCATCAGAGCCTGATTTTTGAGGAGGAACCTTTAGCTATGAGTTTAGACGGCATATCAATGCATCCCCTTGCCATAGAACTGGACAGGGCAGTAGCTGGCGGACGCATTGACAGAATAAATCAGCCCAGCAAGCAGTCCATCGTCATGTCACTGCGCCTGCCGGGCAAAAATGTATTGCTCCACATCACCATCAATCCCCAGAATCCCGCCATGCACCTGATTGACAAGGCACCGGAAAATCCGCCGGAACCGCCCATGTTCTGCATGGTGCTGAGAAAGCATCTTGAGACAGGCAGGATTGCCGGTGTGCGCCAGTACGGGCTGGACAGGCTGCTGATAATGGATATTGATTTCCTGTCTGCCGGGGGCAGGATTATCACCAAATCACTAGTTGTAGAGCTGATGGGCAAATACAGCAACATCATCCTTGTGCAGGATGGCATCATCATCGATGCCCTCAGAAAAGTCGGCACCAACTCCAGCCGTGTCAGGACGGTGCTGCCCGGTGATGAATATGCCCTGCCGCCCCAGCAGGACAAGCTGAACCTGCTGGAAACACCTGTCAGTGAGGTGATAGCTGTCATCAAAGCAAAATGTGACATGAAGCTCTCCAAGGCAATCCTGGATACCTGCCTGGGCTTCGGACCTGTAACGGCAAAAGAAGCGGCATACGGAGCAGGGCTGCCAGCCAGCATGACTGTCAGCCAGCTAAATGACGGTGATTTTGCCTCGCTGGAAAATTCCCTCTGTGAAATCACGGACAGCTTCCGGGAGCCATGCGGCACCGCAACCATCGTCATCGACAAGAACAACAAGCCCCTTGCCACTGCCTCCTTCCCCCTGCACTACTTCACTGAAGAAACTGCCCTGACCTTCCCCACAATCAGCGAAATGCTGAGCAGGGCATCCAGCCTGACAGGCAGCTACCAAATCCCTGACAAGGACCGCTTCAAAAAGCTGATGAAAAACGAGCTGAACCGAGCTGAAAACAAGGTGCAGAAGCTGCGTGACGACATTGCCGCCGCAGACAATGCCGAGGAATACCGCATCAAGGCGGACAATCTCATGACCTACCAGTATCAGTTTCAGGACAGGGTAGATGCAGAAGTAACCGTGCCGAACATCTACAGCGAGACAGGCGAAAGCATCACCATCAGGATGGACCAGCGGCTGTCCGTGGTGGAAAATGTGCAGGCCTACTACAAGAAATACGACAAGCTGAAACGCGGCAAGGAGCTTCTTGAACAGCAGCTGCAGCACTGCCTGGATGACATACAATACATGTCATCCATTGAGGCATCCCTGGAGTCCTCCACCCGGCTGGCAGAAATCAACGATATCAAGGCGGAACTGATTGCCAGCGGCATCCTCAGGGAAAAGCCGAAAAAGCATGCCGCCGAGAAGCAGTCCCAGCCTTTCAAATTTACCGCCCCTGACGGCACTCAGATCCTGGTGGGCAAAAACAATTATCAAAACGACAGGCTCACCTTCAAAACCGCCAATCCCGGCGATATCTGGCTCCATACCCAGAACATCCCCGGCTCCCACGTCATCCTCCGCTGTGACGGTGATGAACCAGCAGAGGACACGCTGCTCCTGGCCAGCTACCTGGCTGTGCATTTCTCCAAGGCCCAGGGCTCCTCAAAGGTGCCCGTGGACTACACCCGGGCACGTTTCGTCAAGAAGCCATCCGGGGCGAAGCCGGGCTTCGTAATCTTCACCAATCAGACAACCCTTTATGTCACGCCGGAAGCAGAGGTCTTGCAGCCTGTGCTTTTGCAGGAAGCATAAATCATTGACAAAGAAAAAGAGTTATGGCTATCTACATTACGAGCCATAACTCCTTTTTTATTGAATTTATTTT
>JAEDOE010000156.1 GCA_016302095.1 Anaerovibrio sp.
GACAAGGCGGAAAAGCGGATTATGGATGCTTCCTCCCGGCACATGTCCGGGGATTTTACTCCCATAAACCAGATTGTTATTGAAAGCATCGACAAGATAAATACCGTCTATGAATCCAGGGGCGGGCTGACAGGCATCCCTACGGAGTTTACGGACCTGGACAAGCTGACCTCAGGCTTGCAGCCATCGGATTTAATCCTGGTGGCGGCACGCCCAAGTATGGGCAAGACCGCCTTCACCCTGAACATAGCTTCCAATGTGGCTATCCGGGAAAGGAAGTCGGTGGCATTCTTTTCCCTGGAAATGTCCAAAACCCAGCTCATGCAGCGCATGCTCTGCTCCGAAGCCAGCCTGGACTCCCAGAAGGTGCGCATCGGCGATATTCCGGACGAGGACTGGCACAAGCTGATGATGGTGGCAGAGGTTATCGGCAAGGCTCCCCTCTACATTGATGATACGGCAGGCATCCAGGTCAACGAGCTGCGCTCCAAGGCCCGACGGCTGAAATCCCAGCACGGGCTTGATTTGATAATAATCGACTACCTGCAGCTGATGCAGGGCAGCGGCAAGGGAAGCGGCGACAACCGCCAGGCGGAAATCGCGGAAATCTCCCGCTCCCTGAAATCCCTTGCCAGGGAGCTGAACGTGCCTATTATCGCCCTGTCCCAGCTGAGCCGCGGCGTGGAATCCCGGCAGATAAAGCGGCCTATGCTCAGTGACCTGCGGGAGTCCGGCTCCCTGGAGCAGGATGCAGATATCGTCATGTTCCTGTACCGGGAGGACTACTATGAGCCGGAAACTGCCAACAAAAACATCACCGAAGTTATTGTGGCAAAGCACCGCAACGGCCCTGTGGATACGGTTAAACTGTTCTTCCAGAAGGCATATACCCGCTTTGACAACCTGTCAAAGATGCAATAAGCAGCCATTCTCAAAGCTGCCGGGAATAATTGGAAGCAAAGCACAAGCGCAAGGCTCCCCTGTTTCAGGTGGCTGTGCAAAAAATCCTGTTTTTTCGCAACATTTTTTGCGGAAAAGCAGGATTTTTTTATTTTATTGCGAATTATAAACATATATAGGCTGATTTTATATGGGGTTATATAAATAATCGGCTGACTAATCTGTATTTCAATAATTGCATAAATAGGGGGTTATATGATGTACAATGAAGAATACAAACGCTGGCTGGCAGCCGACCTGGCTGATGCTGACCTGAGCCCGGAGCTGCGGCGCATTGAAGGAAACGATGAGGAAATCAAGGACCGCTTCGCGGTTTCCCTGAAATTTGGCACGGCAGGTCTCCGTGGCGTGCTGGGTGCCGGTACCAACCGCATGAATATCTATGTGGTAGCACAGGCTACCCAGGGGCTTGCCAACTGGGTAAAGACTCAGGGAGGCACCCAGACCGTAGCAATCAGCTACGATACCCGCCTCAAGAGCGATGTCTTCTCCAAGACTGCCGCAGGGGTGCTGGCTGCCAACGGCATCAAGGTACGCATCTATGATGCTGCCATGCCGGTTCCTGCCCTTTCCTTTGCCACCCGTTACTACAACTGCAACGCCGGCATCATGGTGACGGCTTCCCACAACCCTGCCAAGTATAACGGCTACAAGGCATACGGCCCTGACGGCTGCCAGATGCCTGACCAGGCTGCTGATATTGTATATGAGGAAATTCAGAAAATTGATGTGCTGAACGGTGCAAAAATGGTTTCCTTTGCCCAGGGCGTAGAGGACGGCCTCATCCGCTTCGTAGGGGATGACTGCAAAAAGGCATTCTACGAGGCAATCGAATCCCGCCAGGTGCGTCCGGGCCTTGCCAAGACCAGCGGCCTGAAGCTGGTATACAGCCCGCTGAACGGCTCCGGCCTGGTCCCTGTTACCCAGGTGCTGAAGGACATCGGCATCACCGATATTACCATTGTGCCTGAGCAGGAATACCCTAACGGCTACTTTACCACCTGCAGCTACCCAAATCCTGAGATTTATGCAGCCCTGGAGTCCGGCTTGAAGCTGGCACAGGAATGTGATGCTGACCTGATGCTTGCCACTGACCCTGATGCTGACCGGGTGGGCATTGCCATGAAGTGCCCTGACGGTTCCTACGAGCTGGTATCCGGCAACGAGATGGGCGTGCTGCTTCTGGACTACATCTGCGCAGGCCGCATCGAGAAGGGCACCATGCCGGAGAAGCCTGTGGCTGTTATGTCCCTGGTATCCACCCCTCTTGCCAAGGCTGTGGCAGAGCATTATGGCGTGGAGCTGCGCAGCGTGCTCACCGGCTTCAAGTGGATTGGCGACCAGATTCTTGGCCTTGAGAAGAAGGGCGAGGAGGAACGCTTTATCTTCGGCTTTGAGGAAAGCTATGGCTACCTTGCCGGTACCTATGTCCGTGACAAGGATGCCGTGGTGGCTTCCATGCTGATCTGCGAGATGGCTGCCTACTACCGTGCAACCGGCTCCAGCATCAAGCAGCGCCTGGAAGAAATCTACAGCCAGTACGGCCGCTACCTGAACAAGATTGACAGCTTCGAGTTCCCTGGCCTCACCGGCATGGACAAGATGGCTGGCATTATGACGGAGCTTCGGAACAATCCGCCTGCCGCCATCGGCAAGTACAAGGTTACCAAGGCTGTTGACTTCAAGAAGTCCGAGGAAACCGGGCTGCCGCCAGCCAATGTGCTGCTCTATGAGCTGGAGGGCGGTGCTACCGCTATTGTGCGCCCGTCCGGCACCGAGCCGAAGATCAAGACCTACTTCACCACCCTTGGCAAGGATTTGGCTGAGGCTCAGGCTCAGAAGGATGAGCTGGCTGCTGCCTTGAAGCCGCTGTTTTCCTGACAAACAAAATAAAAATCACAATGTACTGCCTTTATAGGCAGTACATTGCCCCGCATCTGAACAATGCGGGCATGCAAAAAGACCGGGGCTTTTATGCCGCCGGTCTTTTTTGTACTATCAAATAAAATACATCAGCTGGTCAGGGGAGCTGTTCTTCTCAATCTCCAGCAGGATGTCCTCCAGGTTTACCTCTGCCAGGGATGCCCTGATGGCATCGTCCAATCTGTCAAATACCAGCTCCTGCAAGGCGTTTTCCAGCTTTGGCTGGGTGTCCGCCACCGTCTTGTCCGCAGGTTCCATCATGGAGGTCTCTATAGAGGCAAGAATATCATACGCAGTGATATCCTTTGGGGCACGGGACAGCTGATAGCCACCCTGGGAACCCTTGAGGGAAAGCACCAGGCCGCCACGCTTTAGAAGTGCAAAAACCTGCTCTAGATAAATCTTGGAAATCCCCATCTTTTCTGAGATGCTGATAATGGTAATCGGGCTTCCGCCACTATAGTTCAGTGCCAGGTGTGCCATGGCCGCCAGCCCGTACCTGCCCTTTGCAGAAATACGCATGAAAAATCAATCCTTTCTAAGCTATCAGATTTACCAAGTATATGATACCAAAAATGGCATATAAAATCAATATATCATACAGTAATAATATGTTTTATAAAATTTTTCAATTACCTATTGACAAAGTAGATAATCTAGTTTATCATATAAGCATATCAATCATATATGTTTATAAAGACTTGAACAGCATTTAAGGAGATGTTTATATGTCAAAGGTATATAACAGTGTAACAGAACTTATCGGACGTACCCCTCTGCTCCGCGCCAACAACTTCATCAAGGCAAACGGCCTGGAGGCTGATATCCTGGTAAAGCTGGAATATTTCAACCCGGCAGGCAGTGTCAAGGACCGTATCGCCAAGGCTATGATTGAGAAGGCTGAGGCCGAGGGCAAGCTCACCAAGGATTCCGTCATCATCGAGCCGACCAGCGGCAATACCGGCATCGGCCTGGCCAGCGTAGCGGCAGCCCGTGGCTACAGGGCTATTCTCACCATGCCTGAGACCATGTCCGTGGAACGCCGCAACCTTTTGAAGGCATACGGGGCAGAAATTGTCCTGACCGACGGTGCCAAGGGCATGAAGGGCGCTATTGCCAAGGCAGAGGAGCTTGCTGCTTCCATCCCTCATTCCTACATCCCGTCCCAGTTCACCAACCAGGCAAACCCTGCTACCCACAAGGCAACTACTGGTCCTGAAATCTGGGAAGATACCGAGGGCAAGGTTGACTTCTTCGTAGCTGGTGTAGGTACCGGCGGCACCCTCAGCGGCACCGGCGAATTCCTCAAGAGCAAGAACCCTGAG
>JAEDOE010000157.1 GCA_016302095.1 Anaerovibrio sp.
CTGGCTGGCGGCAAAATCGCCCTTTATGAGGCGGATATTCAGGACAGGGAGGCGGTGCAGGCGATTCTTGCCAAGGAGCAGCCTGAGACGGTCATCCATTTTGCCGGTCTGAAGGCGGTGGGGGAGTCCGTGGCAAAGCCGCTGAAGTATTATCGCAACAACATCAACACGACATTGTCCCTGCTGGAGGCAATGGCTGAGACCGGGGTGCAGAGGATTATTTTTTCTTCCTCGGCTACTGTCTATGGGGAGCAGAATCCGGCTCCCTATAACGAGGAGATGCCAAAGGGGCTCTGCACCAATCCTTATGGCTGGACAAAATCCATGATGGAGCAGATTCTGGCGGATGCTGCCACAGCCAATCCTGAGCTGGGGGTAGTGCTGCTGAGGTATTTCAATCCTATCGGTGCCCATGAGTCCGGGCGCATCGGTGAGGACCCCCAGGGCATCCCCAATAACCTGATGCCATATGTGTCCCAGGTGGCAGTAGGCAGGCGAGAGCAGCTGACGGTGTTCGGCGGCGATTACGATACGCCGGATGGCACCTGCCTCAGGGATTATATCCATGTGATGGATCTGGCAGACGGCCATGTGAAGGCGGTGGAGTTTGCCGCCGGTCACAAGGGCGTGGAGATTTTCAACCTGGGCACCGGCAAGCCATATAGCGTGCTGGATATTGTGAATACCTTCCAGCAGGTGAATGATGTAAAGGTGAACTACGTCATCGGGCCGCGCCGTGCCGGTGACCTGCCGGTTTGCTATGCGGATGCCGCCAAGGCGAAGAAAGTGCTGGGCTGGGAGGCAAAGCGCACCCTGGCTGATATGTGCCGTGACAGCTGGAATTGGCAAAAAAATAATCCTGATGGTTACAGGATGTAAAAGGATATATTGCCAAATAGTGTAAAATGTGCTATGCTGATTACAGCGAAAGCTAAAGGTGATTGGTGCATCCTTGTGAGGCACGCAAAAACGCCCCGATGTGCCGTCGGGGCGTTTTCTATTCCTTTGGAGAAGGGGGCTTATGCCTTAGGCTGGCTGCTGCATTTTTAGTGCCTGTCCAGCCATTTGCAAATATAATTGCCGATTATACTTGCCATGACAGACAATAGAAAGGTGATTAGTAAATCCAAATGAAGCACCTCCCCTCACTGCTGTGTTTGGGAGAGCAGCAAAATAATTATACTATACCAGCACAAAAGCGTAAATATGTTTTTGTGTTTTTTCTTGCCCGGATTTGTGATATACTATACAGGTGATATTTTCAAAAAGTACAAATTTATAAAGGTGGAATAAGATTTTGAGTAATTTAGAAGTAGGTATTGTAGGATTGCCGAATGTGGGCAAAAGCACATTGTTCAACGCCATCACCAAGGCTGGTGCCGAGGCGGCAAATTATCCTTTCTGCACCATTGAGCCTAATGTGGGCATCGTTGATGTGCCTGACCAGAGGCTGCAGGTGCTGCATGAGATGTATAACTCCAAGAAGACCACTCCGGCAGCTTTCCGCTTTGTGGATATTGCCGGCCTGGTGAAGGGTGCCTCCCAGGGTGAGGGCCTGGGCAACAAGTTCCTGGAGCATATCCGTCAGGTGGATGCGGTGGCACAGGTTGTCCGCTGCTTTGAGGATGGGGATATTACCCATGTGGAAGGCTCCATTGACCCTATCAGGGATATTGAAATCATCAATACGGAGCTGTGCCTGGCTGACATGGAGGTGCTGGAGCGCCGCATGCAGAAGCTGGTGAAGCTTGCCAAGGCAGGTGTCAAAGAAGCCAAGGCGGAGCAGGCGGTTCTGGACAAAATAAAAGCAGCCCTGGACGAAGGCAGGACTGTGCGCAGCGTGGATTTAACTGAGGACGAGCTGGCTCTCATCAAGGAAATGAATTTCCTGACCATGAAGCCAACCCTGTATGTAGCCAACGTGGGGGAGGATGAGGTTGCCACTGCCGATGCGGAAAATCCGCATGTACAGAAGGTAAAGGAGTACGCTGCCACCGAGGGGGCAGAGGTGGTGGCGATTTCTGCCCGGGTGGAGTCGGAGATTGCGGAGCTGGATGATGAGGAAGCAAAAGAGTTTTTGCATGAGATGGGGCTGGAGCAGTCCGGGCTGGAAAAGCTCATTCATGCCGCCTTTGACCTCCTGGGGCTGATGACCTTCCTGACGGCAGGCCCGGATGAGTGTCGTGCCTGGACCATCGTCAAGGGGACGGTGGCACCGAAGGCCGCCGGAAAGATCCATTCCGATATCGAGCGGGGCTTTATCCGTGCGGAAATAGTCAGCTTCGATGACCTGGTGGCTGCCGGTTCTACGGCTGCTGCCCGTGAAAAGGGGCAGGTGCGCCTTGAGGGCAAGGACTATGTCATGCAGGATGGCGATGTGACTTATTTCCGCTTCAACGTATAAAAGCATAATTCAGGCTGGCGGTTATTCTGTCAGCCTGTACAGCTCAGGGCGCCTGTCCTTGAAGATGCTGATGTCGCTTCGTATCTGGCTGATCATGCCCGGCTGCAGGTTGGCATGGAGGATTTCCCCGTCCAGGTTGTCGGTGGAGCCCTGTGCCAGCAGGCTGCCCCATGGGTCATAGATGGCGGAGCCGCCTCCCAGGTGCATGGTCTCCCCCAGATGGGAGGAAATGCCGTTGGCAGCCACTACAAAGAATTGGTTCTCGATGGCACGGGCCCTGAGCAGGGTGTCCCAGTGCTGGATGCGTTCTACGGGCCAGGCGGCGGCTACAAAGAGGATGCTGATGTCCTGCAATGCCAGCTGCCTTACCAGCTCCGGGAAGCGCAGGTCGTAGCAGATGATGATGCCGCACTTGATGCCGTCGATGCTGAAGGTCGTCAGCCTGCTGCCCGGGGTGAAGTCGGCATTTTCCCCGGCAGGGGAGAAAAGATGCGTCTTTTCGTAGGTGGCGATGTTGGCACCGGTCCTGTCAAAGACATAGCAGGTGTTGTAGATTTTGCCCTTCCGTGCCACGGCGATGGAGCCTGCGATGATGTTGACAGTGTATTCGGAGGCCAGCCTGCCCATGTGCTTTTTCCAGATGTCCTGGCTGTCGGCGTATTCACTGATTGGCTTCGGGTAGAAGCCTGTATTCCACAGCTCCGGCAGCAGCACGGCATCAGGCCGCTGGTCACTGTTTACCGCCTTGTCCAGCATGGCTGCCATAGTATCCAGGTTGTGCTCGATGTTGCCCTCCTCAATGGGCATTTGCAAAATAGATATTTTCATGATAGAATAAACTCCCTTTCGTAGAATAGGATGATTTTTATGCCAGTAAAATTTAATGTAGGGGATGTTGTCAAAATGCGCAAAGCCCATCCCTGCGGCAGTGCCCTGTGGCAGATTACCCGCACCGGCATGGACTTTGGCATGAAGTGCCGGGGGTGCGGCCATTTTGTGATGCTGCCCCGCGTCAAATTCGAGCGTATGGTGAAAGAGGTAGTGGCTCCGGCGGGGGAATAGCTTCCTGCCCTGCCATAACCTAACCATTTGTCCTATATGTATATTATATCATTTTTACCTCGGGAAGGAAGTCTGTTTTTTGGTAGATTTTTTCAAAAGCAAAACAATATGCAAATTTGGCAGAAAAGTATGGCTATTTGCGGCAGCGTACCTTGTAATCCTGTCGCTTGCGGGCAGCGTGGAGGCTGCCAGGGCGGACAGGTACTTTGTGGACTATGAGGGCAATACCGGCTATTATGTGGATGTGAACTCCATCGAGATGCCCAGTGACCACGAGATAGAGATGGACCTTTACCTGGTCAAGCTCCACAGCAGGTACATGTACCGCTACCGGGCTTATTTTGACACGGCGGAGGGCTCTTACGAGTACCGCAATGCCAGGGTGTACGACTATGAGACGAAAAAGCTGATGAGCGTTGCTGACCATGTGCAGGAAAAGCTTTCCTATGGCAAGAGCACCATGTTGCAGGAAGTGGTGGAGTTTGCCGTGGACTGGAAAAAGAGCCATATATATAAAACTCAATATGGGGAAACCTGGGAATAAATTAAAGGTGTTCAGCGTGAGCACCTTTTTTTTAGTTATTTTTTCTAAAAACTGCCAAAGTGACTTTACAAATGCCCTGCTGGCGGTTATACTATCACATGTGGTCGTTAAAGACTAATGTTTGTATACAGTAGACAT
>JAEDOE010000158.1 GCA_016302095.1 Anaerovibrio sp.
AATGGAAACAGCCCCGACATGCACATAGCACATCGGGGCTGTTCCTGTGTATTGGACAAGAATTAGAAAATAATCTTGTTTTTAACTCTTATTTCCTGCATCCTACAACATCTTATATCTTAATCTTACTTCTTGTTGTAAGTGCGGTACATCTTAATAGGCTCAGGGTTATCGCTGATGCTCCAGACACCGCAAGGGCAGACACCGGCACAGATACCGCAGCCGATGCACTTCTTCGGATCGGATACATAGGTCCAGGAGCCATCCTTGTTGTCGATGCGGCTGATAGCCTTCTCAGGGCAGGATTCCAGGCACATTTTGCAGTCGCGGCAGGTACCGCAGCTTACGCAGCGTGCATGGTCATCAGCTGGCTCGCCCAGGCTGCAATGGTGGCACTTGGCAAAATATGCCTTGCTGAGACGCTCTGCCGGAATCTTCACCTTCTCAGGGAATGGCACATACTCAGCACCAGTTACATACTGGTCTGCATAGTAGGCTGCCTTGATACCATCGCCGATAGCATCAGTCAGGCGGCCCGGCTTGATCACATCACCGGCAGCAAATACTCCCGGCAGAATGGACTTGTCCTTGCCGGCAATCAGCCAGCTGCCGCGGAACTTCTGGATGGACTCATCATCAGGAAGATAATCCAGCACAGGCTCCTCACCGATGGACACAATAACCTCATCCGCAGGGATGAATCTGCCATCGTTGGCATAGATGCCTTCCTCGGTAATCTTGTCAGTAAAGAACGGCCATACCAGCTTGCCGCCACGGCTCTCTACATACTCAATCTCATCCTCAAAGGCAGCAGGCTTCTGCACATCCACAGCCACTACGGACTCTGCACCCATGTCGTATGCCGCACGGCAGGTATCCATACCGGAGTTACCACAGCCGATAACCACTACCCGCTTGCCAACCTTCGGATTTTCACCATTATTAACCTTCTTCAAAAATTCCAGTCCCATGGTCAGGCGTTCCTTGCCCTCCCAGTTGAAGAAGCGGGACTTGTGGCCGCCGGTAGCAACTACCACCGCATCATTGGCCTGCTGGATTTCGGCAAACTTCGCCTTGTCCACCTTGCAGGAGGTAACGAACCTCACGCCGATACCCTCGATGCGCTTCAGCTCATTTACCAGCACATCATGCATCAGGCGGCCACGAGGGATAACCTGCTCCAGCTTGCCGCCGATATGCTCCGCATCGTCATAGACAGTAACAGTATGTCCCTTGCGCCGCAGCTGCCATGCCGCAGACAGGCCTGCCATACCGCCGCCGATGATGCCGATTTTCTTGCCGGTCTCATTAGCTGGCGGAGCCACCTTCTGATAGGCGGACAGCCACCCCAGGTTGCCGATCTGGATAGGCTCATCAATGCTGCCGCGGGTACAGCCATCCATACATGGATTTGGGCAGACACTGCCGCAGATAGAGCCAGGAAACGGAGTATACTCCAGCTCCAGGTCAATAGCTTCCTGCAGCTTGCCCTGACGGATGAGGTTATAACGCTTCTGGGTAGGAATGCCGGTAGGGCAGCTGAACTCGCACGGAGCGTTGTACTTGGCATTGTCCCAGCTAGGCACCCGCAATCTATACAGGCCATTGGAAATGGTATTGTGAACGGCAAAATCATCCATGGCAACATCGCTGAAAATGCCGCCCTTTACCCACTCATTGTTGCGGAAATCCTTCATGGAAACCTTGCCGCTTGGCTGGGCAGTCTTTTCCTCAAAGGTAAGAGGACGCAGCTTTTTCCACTGGCTCCAGTCGGAAAGCTCTGCCTTCAGCTCGGTGCGCTGGATTTTCTCCAGGAACTCATCCATGCCCCCAGCCAAAAAGTCAATATCCTCCTGCTCCAAATCCAGGTAGCGGATATCGGACGGATAGCTGCTGATAGGGCCGCGGACATAAACCACGCCGCCTACCATGCCTACGCAGGCACGCTCACCCAGCACGGAGGCAAAATCCTCGCAGTCATAGCCGCAGACAACGGCACGGCCGCCGCCCATGAACTCAAAGGAGAAAGAGCCAGTATTTTTCAAAATCCACAGCTCCGGCTCCTCATAGAGAGGGTCATGCTTCATCAAAGAACCGCTGCGGGTACCGGCACGGCCACCGATAAAGATCTTGCCCCCGGCAGAGCAGTGACCGGCAGTATCACCGGCATCACCGCGGACGGTAATCATACCGCCGGCATTCAGCCAGCCCACATCAGCAGAGGTGGAATCCTCCACAAAAATCTCGGTATTCGGCAGGCACATGGAGCCTACGCGCTGACCGGCATTGGTCACATGGAAAACCAGCTTCTTGCCATCGGCATTCCACAACGGGCCGCCGATGTCGTGCTGGCCGGAGGCATGGATATTGAACTCAGTCTCGCCGGAGCGGACAGCAGCCTCAATTGCCAGCAGCAAATCCTGGGTGGACATACGATCATGTCCCTTAATAGTATCTATCTCAAACATTCCGTATTTCCTCCCTTATCAGCATACATACTGGATGCCCAGCTTGTCAGCAATAGCCTTGTCAGTAGAAACCAGAGCATCGCTGCGGCCAACAGGAATAGAGCTGTTGCCGATAGGAGCCATGAGTTTCTTCAGCTCGGAGTCAAATGCCAGTACATAATCAACAATCTTCTGTGCGCCCTTGTCAATATCCAGACGCTTAACCAGGCGAGGGTCCTGAGTGCAGATACCCATCGGGCACTTGCCGGTGTTGCAGGCGTTGCAGCGGCCCTGCTCGTTGCCCACACAGCCCAGAAGCTGGATGAGCACCTTGCCCACGAAAACGCCGTTGGCGCCAAGGCACATCATCTTGAAGGCATCAGCAGCCGCGTTGCCGGTCATGCCGATACCGCCGCCGCCATAGAGAGGAATCTGCCCCTGCAGGCCCTGCTTGACAGCAGCCAGGTAGCAGTCACGAATCTTGGAAACAACAGGATGGCCGGTATGGTCGAGGGAAACCTCGTTGGCAGCACCGGTACCGCCCTGAATACCATCAATAAAGAAGCCGCCGCAAATCTTGTACGGATCACGGAGCAGGTTGTTGTACACAGATACAGAGGTAGAAGAAGCCGCGCACTTGATGGCAACCGGCACCCGGAAGCCGAAAGCCGCATTCAGGGAAAGATGCATCTTCTGCACGGATTCCTCAATGGAATACAAGCCCTGATGGTTTGGTGGCGAGGACAGGGTTGCCTTTGGTACGCCGCGGATAGCCTGTACATGCTCAGCTACCTTGGCAGCAGGCAAAAGGCCGCCGTCACCCGGCTTGGCACCCTGGCCGATCTTGATCAGCACACCGGCAGGATCCGTCACCATATGCGGAATCGCCTTGACAATACGGTTCCAGCCAAAGTGACCGGAAGCGATCTGCAAGATGAAATACTTGAGATAATCCGACTCCATCAGCTTTACAGGCATGCCGCCCTCACCGGAGCTCATGCGAACCGGCAGGCCGCACTTCTCGTTCAGGTAGGCACAGGCCAGTGCCACAGCCTCCCAGGCACGGGTGGACAGGGCGCCGATGGACATATCGGAGAAAATCAAAGGATAAATCCAGTTTACAGGCGGTGTCTTTTCAGCCATGACCATCCTGCCGTTTTCCAGCTTGAATGGCAGCTCCTTGGCGGACAATACCCGGCCAAATGGAGAACGGATATCAAAGGTATGACGGGCGGAGTCCAGGGACGGGTCAGTCATCTGGGAAATACGGCCAACGATGATGCTGTCCAGAGTTCTCTGGGCATTCAGGTTGGTACGGCCGCCCCGCTTAATCGGGCCTGCATCCTTGGAAAGCAATGTCTTGCGGCTGTCAGGGTTTCTGACAGGGCGGATGGCATTGTTCGGGCAAACCTTCTCGCACATGCCGCAGCCACGGCAGAAATCAGTCAGGCTTGCCACCTGCTTGATAATAGGACGGGCAATATGGCGATGCTCCGGCACCGGCTGGCTGTCGGTGGAAACCACGATGGACTGAGCCTGAGTTTCTACCTTGATAGCCTTAAAAGAGCATGTAGCAACGCAGCTGCCGCACATTGTACACCTATCTGCATGATATTCTATTTTCCAGGCAAGATCGTTTACGGAAACGTCCTGAGTCTTTACTGCTTCCATCTCTGTACCTCCAGCTCATTGTCGATTAC
>JAEDOE010000159.1 GCA_016302095.1 Anaerovibrio sp.
CACATGGCAGACTTCTCCGCCAGCAAAATAGCGATATAATCTGCCAGCACCGACATAATGCGTCTCAGATAGCGGTGCCCCGTCACCTGGCCGTCAAAAGCACACCCCATATACGCTTTTTCTGTATTTTCCTTGCTCTCCACCCAAATAAGTCCTTTCCTGTTTCAGCAAATTCTAAAACATTTCGTAATGTCTATTATAATAGCATACTTAACCCCCCCTGCAAGACATCGGGCGAAAAAATTAGAAATTTTTCCTGCCCTCTAGTCTTGCGGCCTACAGACAGCCTATCCGCAAGGGTTCTCCTAAAAAAATTTCCATGTTTTTGCCGAAAAAAAATACTCCCATCCAGACAGCACAAGATAATAAATTATCTTGGCTGCCTGAATGAGAGTATTTGGCTCACATTTCTCGCGCCATGCTACGCTGTTTCAGATATCTATAGTACCCCTGCCGCGACACATGGAAAATCTCGCACAGGCTGTTCACGCTGAGACGCCCGGCAAACTTTCCCATGGCCTCATAAATAAGCTCATACAGATAGGTATTGCCGTGACTTTTATTTGACATATAGTCTTCTTCAACACTGCCATGCACTGCCAGCAAATCCAGCTTCACCGCAAATTCCGCTGATTGCTTTTCCAGCACCTTTAGCCTGCTGGTCATATCCAGCACCATCTTTTCCAGATGGCTGATGCGGTTTTCCTGAGTTGCCAGCTTTAATGCATACTCGTCAACAACGTCATTTTTTGCAGCTTTGCTTTTGCCACCGCTTTTTTTATCCGCAACGGACGGCATATGTTCATCATTTTTCCGCGCCACACCTCGCAGTCCCTCTACGCCATTGCCTTCATAAAGTGCCTTCCAGCGGGCAGTTGCCCTCTCTATCCGCTTTTCGCCCAGCACCGATACATCAAAGCCTGCCTGACGGAAAATATCCACAGGCCGCTCACCGGCCAGATACCGTTCCATGAACATACACTTGAACTTGTAGGTGTACATTATCCGCGTCGCATTTACATCCTCCACATAAGGATTTCGCTTTAAAACAGCTATCTCCAAAGGGGACAATCTTCCCCTCGCCACAACTACCTCACCCCGTTACCATCAAGTTACTGTAAAGCACCATCAATTATCATCAATGACCGGCAGACCTGATCAGCTTTAAAAGCTCCTCCGTCTTTTCCTGCAACATCATCTTATCGCCCCGTGTCTCCACATTCAGCCTGATGACCGGCTCCGTATTGGATTTCCTGATGTTGAATCGCCAGTCAGGATATGCCACAGACAAGCCATCAGTGTAATCCGCCTGCCCATCAGCATATTTTGCTTGAACAGCCCTGAGGATTTTCTCAGCCGCCTGAACGCTGTCCACCTTGCTGTTAATCTCACCGCTGCATGGATACATCGCCATGCGCTCTGCCAAAAGAGCGGAAAAATTCCGGCTATCCTGCTGCAAAAGCTCCAGCACCAGAAGCCACGGAATCATGCCGCTGTCACAGTAAGCAAAATCCCGGAAATAATGATGGGCACTCATCTCGCCGCCATATACGGCATCAACATCTCTCATCTTTGCCTTGATAAAGGAATGTCCGCTGCGGCAGAGCACCGCCTCACCGCCAAGGCTACGGCAAATATCCTGGGTATTCCAGTACACCCTCGGGTCATGGATAATCCTCGCCTGAGGGAATTTTTTCAGAAATGCCTCTGCCAGAAGCCCCACCATGTAGTAGCCTTCAATCATGCTGCCATTTGCGTCAAACATAAAGCAGCGGTCAAAATCCCCATCCCAGGCAATTCCCGCATCTGCCTTGTATGCCACTACCGCCTCTGCCGTAGCGGCACGATTTTCCATCAGCAGGGGATTTGGCACCCCGTTAGGAAAATTGCCGTCAGGAGTGTTATTTATCTTGATAAATTCAAAAGGCAGCCTGCCTGCCAGGGCATCAATTACCGGCCCCGCCGCACCGTTGCCAGCATTGACCACGATGCGCAGCCGCCTGCCGCCTTCCTCTGCCCTGCGGCACATACCATCCATATCCACATAACTCAGCAGATGTTCAATGTACTCCTGCAAAATATCAGCTTGCTCCACCATGCCTGCCTTCTCAGCAGGAAATTCTTCCTTCTGGTTCTGCTCCGGCTCCGCCCGGCAGAAACGCTCCAGCTCCTTCAAGCCGCTGTCCTTGGAAATCGGCCGTGCTCCGCCGCCTACCAGCTTAAAGCCATTGTAGGATTTGGGATTGTGGCTGGCCGTCACCATGATGCCGCCATCCAGCTTCCCATGGGCGGTGGCAAAATAAATCATCTCCGTGCCGCACTGACCGATATCCACCACATCACAGCCTGCTTCCGTCAGCCCCCTGACCAGTGCTTTCTTCAGTGACGGCCCTGACAGGCGTATATCATGCCCCACGGCAATCCTGAGCTGCCGCTTCTTTTCCCCATTGCAGCCATCATTGCCATCTGCACCGCTGTTTATGCCACTGCTTTCTCTGCCATTTACAGCACTATATACATCATGTGCATCGTTATTTGCAGCACCGGCATCAGCCTGCCCGGGCAGGGAGAGGATTTTTCTGAAATACCTGCCAATCCTATATGCCAGTTCCTCATTTACCTGGGTTGGATAGATGCCGCGAATATCGCCACTGCCAAAGCAGCTTGTATCAGGCTCAAAATCATGCTTTATCTTGTCCCCAACGCTGATATCCTGTCCCAGCTGCACCTCCAGAAGCTTCAAATCCGTGTCGGCAAAAACAGTATGCTTGCAGCCGGACGGCAGCTTCACCACATCCCCCGGCTTGATATTCTGCATTTCCCCATCAATCACGGTACGCCCGTAACCTGACAGCACAGTCCAGACCTCATCGCGGCACTGATGGCTGTGGTAATTCATGCTATGCCCCTGCTTCAGCGTAACCAGCACAGTGAGGCTGCCAGCTTCCACGTGCATTACCCGGTAGCTGCCCCAGCTTTTTTCTGCAAACATCACCTGCTGGCTGATGCCATCCACATACGGCTTGATATAGGCACTCTGCTCCTTGTCGCTGACCAGTATCCCCTCCGGGGAGGCGGACACAACCACATTTTTCAGCCCCATGGCCAGCACCGGCACATCCAGGGCATTGATGACATGCACATTTTCGCAGGTATCATTGGTAATAACCTCGCCGATGGACTGCTCGTCCATAGCTTCCGTCAGGGTATTCCAGGTACCCAAATCCTTCCAGGTGCCCTGAAAGCGCATGACCTGAATCCTGGTCTCCTGCTCCACCACTGCATAGTCAAAGCTGATTTTCCTGAGAACAGCGTACCTGTCCAGCAAATCACGATAATCCGCAAACTCAATCAGCTCATGAGCCTTGTCCATCAGATACCCCAGCCGGAAGGCAAAAACGCCCCCATTCCACAGCGCCCCCTGGCTGATATACTCACCGGCAGTTTCCTTATCCGGCTTTTCCTTGAAGGTGCGCACCCTGCTGACCACATTGCCGTCCTCCGGGATGATATAGCCATACTTCTCACTAGGATAAGTAGGCTCTATCCCCATCAGCACCAGATTTGCTTCTCCTGCCAGCACCTGCTCGCAAAGCCCTGCAAAGGCAGCAAAATAATCATCCTCCACCAAAGGATCCACCGGGCAGACCACTACTGGCTCATCCATAGGCACCTGCCTGACATCTGCCAGATAGGCAGCAGACAAGGCAATAGCCGGAAAGGTATCCCTGCGGCATGGCTCCACGGAAATCCCCACCTGCTCCCCCAGCTGATTCAGAATAGAGGAAACCTGGGACTTCGAGGTGGCAATAGTCACATCAGCCTCAGGCAGCACTCGCCTGATCTGCCCATACACCCTCTGCACCATAGACTCATACTGGCCGGATTCATTTTTAAAGATTTTGATAAACTGCTTGGAACGGATATCGTTTGACAAAGGCCACAGCCTCTTGCCCGAACCGCCGGATAATAAAACTATATGCATGCCACAAACCTCTCACTTAACCTATACCTTCACTACTGCCCTAAATCATCGCTCCGCCCGGACAGGATTGTGCAAAAAATCCTCATACGCCAGC
>JAEDOE010000160.1 GCA_016302095.1 Anaerovibrio sp.
TATCCTCTACAGTGCCCCGGAGGCCTGCCATATAAGCTCCCAGCAGGAACATAACTATCAGTTGGGTAGTATATGCCTTGGTGGAAGCCACGGCAATCTCAGGGCCTGCCCAGGTGTAGACAACCTGATCCGCCTCACGGGCGATAGAGGAGCCCACCACGTTGGTAACAGCCATGGTCTTGGAACCCAGACGCTTTGCCTCTTTCAGGGCAGCCAGAGTATCGATAGTCTCACCGGACTGGCTGACTACGATAGTCAGGGTATTGTCATCAATAATCGGCTTCCTGTAGCGGAACTCGGAGGCAATGTCCACCTCCACCGGCACCCTGGCAAGATTCTCAATATAATACTTGCCCACCAGGCCTGCATGATAAGCAGTGCCACAGGCAATAATGAATATCTTGGAGAAGGAATTTACGTATTCCTCTGTCCACTTCAGCTCGTCCAGGATAACGGCACTGTCATCCTTGGCAATGCGGCCGGACAGGGTATCACGGACAGCCTTCGGCTGCTCGTGGATCTCCTTCAGCATGAAGTGCTCATAGCCGCCCTTCTCGGCAGCCTCGGCATTCCAGTTCACCTCGAATACCTTCTTGGTAATCGGCTCACCCCGGCGGTTGGTAATCCAGACGGAGTCCTTCTTTACCACAGCCACCTCGCCGTCGTTGATGATATAGGTACGGCGGGTACGGGCAATAATAGCAGGAATATCGGAAGCGATGAAGTTCTCCCCTTCACCCAGGCCGATAACCAGCGGATTATCCTGCTTGGTGCAAATCAGGATATCCGGATCTGCCTTGGACATGAACACGATGGAGTAAGAACCTTCAATGCGGCGCAGCACCTTGCGGACAGCAGCCTCAAAATCACCCTCATAATAGGTCTCCAGAAGATGCGGCAGCACCTCGGTATCAGTCTCGGACTTGAACACATGACCGGCCTCAATCAATTCTTCCTTCAAAGCCAGATAGTTCTCAATAATGCCGTTGTGCACCACGGCAAAATCACCGGTGCAGTCAGTATGAGGATGGGAGTTCAGGTCGGAAGGACCGCCGTGAGTTGCCCAGCGGGTATGGCCGATACCCATGCAGCCCACAGGTACATTGCCGTCAATCTTCTTCTCCAGCTCTGCCAGGCGGCCAACGCTCTTTTCCACGCGGATGGCATCAGACTCACCATTGTACACGGCAATACCGGCGGAATCATAGCCGCGGTACTCCAGCTTGGTCAAGCCCTCAATCAAAAACCTTGCCGCCTGCTTGTCGCCTACATAACCAACAATACCACACATAAATAAAACCTCCAAATCTGCTGCCTCGACAGCCATAAATAAACTCTGCCATCAGGCAGCCTGCCTGAAGTCCTGACCTGCCCGTGCCCGCTGCTTTGTACCCTCAGTCACCTGGTGGCTTTGACAGCTGCTGACGATGGGGCATCCCACCGGGAGGCATCCGCTGATACATCGACAACCTCCATCCTCGTCATCTTGTTACACGGGCTGCCAGCAAATAACGCTGCTTTCCCGTTCCCAAGACCATGCGCTAAACCAGTACATGAGCCGGCACATCAATGCCTCTCACATACAAGCTTTTTCCTGACTGCCGCAGCACTCGCCCAGGACAAAACGAAATGCATATAACAGCCAGCTTCCATTATTCTAGTCTATAACATGTTTTTAGTCAATAAAATTTTCTCAAGGCCGGGCACTATTCATTAGTGCCAAAATTCAAACAACAAAAAGAGTGCCCCATCCATTTGCAAAGACAGGGCACATCTTTCAAATTCTATAAATATCGTAACGGCAGCTGCCTTCACGACTCAGGCAGCAGCATGCCGTCAGCACATACCACAGGGCATATTACATCATGCCAGGCATGCCGCCCATTGCAGGTGCGGCAGGAGCTGCACCCTCAGGAGCAGGCTTGTCAGCAACCAGAGTCTCAGTGGTAAGAACCATAGCTGCAATGCTGGCTGCATTCTGCAGGGCGGAACGGGTAACCTTGGCAGGGTCAACGATACCTGCCTCAATCATGTTTACATACTGATCCTTGGCTGCATCATAACCAACGCCAACACCAGCCTTCTTTACCTCGGCAACAACTACGGAACCCTCAAGGCCTGCATTGTTGGCAATCTGGCGAACAGGCTCCTCAATAGCACGGCGGACAATGTTGATACCGGTCTTTACATCGCCCTCTGCCTCCAGCTTGTCAAGAGCAGGCAGAATGTCAATGAAGGTAGTGCCGCCGCCGGCAACAATGCCTTCCTCAACAGCAGCGCGGGTAGCGTTCAGGGCATCCTCTACGCGATACTTCTTGTCCTTCATCTCTACCTCGGTAGCAGCACCGATTTCGATAACAGCTACGCCGCCGGACAGCTTGGCAAGGCGCTCCTGCAGCTTCTCCTTGTCGAAGTCGGAGGTGGTGTCAGCAATCTGCTTCTTGATCATCTCAACACGGGCAGCGATAGCATCCTTGTCGCCCATGCCGTCAACAATAGTGGTATTTTCCTTAGAAGAATGTACCTGGCGGGCACGGCCCAAATCCTCGATGGTTACGCTGTCCAGCTTGCGGCCAACCTCCTCGGAGATAACCTGGCCGCCGGTGAGGATAGCAATATCCTCCAGCATAGCCTTGCGGCGATCGCCAAAGCCAGGAGCCTTGACAGCCAAAGCTTTGAAGGTACCGCGGAGCTTGTTTACAACGATGGTAGCCAGAGCCTCGCCATCCAGATCCTCGGCGATAATTACCAGCTCCTTGCCCATCTTGACAACCTGCTCAAGGATTGGCAGAATTTCGTTGATGGTGGAAATCTTCTTGTCAGTAATCAGGATGTATGGATTGTCCATAACGGCTTCCATCTTGTCGGTATCAGTTACCATGTAAGGGGAGATATAGCCGCGGTCAAACTGCATGCCCTCTACTACGGACAGGCTGGTCTCCATGCCCTTGGACTCCTCAACGGTGATAACGCCTTCCTTGCCAACCTTCTCCATGGCATCAGCAATGTAATGGCCGATTTCCTCATCAGCGGAAGAAATAGTGGCAACCTGGGCAATCTCGGACTTGCTGTTTACGGACTTGGATACGGACTTGATTTCCTCAACCAGAGTCTTTACGGCAGTCTCGATACCCTTCTTCAATACCATAGGGTTTGCACCGGCAGCTACGTTCCTCATGCCCTCATGAATCATAGCCTGTGCCAAAAGGGTTGCAGTGGTAGTACCGTCACCGGCAATATCGTTGGTCTTGGTAGCAACCTCGCGCACCAGCTGTGCACCCATGTTCTCAAATGGGTCCTCCAGCTCAATGTCACGGGCGATGGTAACGCCGTCATTGGTAATGGTAGGAGCACCGAACTTCTTGTCCAGAACTACGTTGCGGCCCTTTGGACCAAGGGTAACCTTTACTGCATTTGCCAATGCATCAACGCCCTTGCCCAGTGCACGGCGTGCTTCTTCATCAAATAAAATCTGCTTTGCCATTTAGAATTACCTCCAATATATAGATGCGCAGCTTTTTTTCTATATTCAGCCGCTTTTAAATTACAAAACCAATTGGCTTGATTACTCAGCTACAGCCAGGATATCGCTCTGGCGAACTACCAGATAATCCTTGCCCTCAACCTTTACCTCAGTACCTGCGTACTTGGAGTAGATTACTGCATCGCCAACCTTCACGTCCATAGGTACGCGATTGCCGTCCTTGTACTCGCCAGGGCCTACAGCTACAACAACGCCCTTCATAGGCTTCTCCTTGGCGGTATCAGCCAGGATAATGCCGCTGGCAGTCTTGGTCTCTGCCTCTGCAACCTCAATAACGACTCTGTCACCCAATGGTCTAATCATATTTATCTGCCTCCTAAAAAATTTAGATGGATTTAAACTTTTTCGTTGTTAGCACTCTTTTTGGCTGAGTGCTAACTGCAAGTATTATAATAAAACCTTTTCGTCAAAAAGTCAATAAGTCAAGAGAAAAAATTTCAGTTTGTCGTAGTGCTGGTTTGTTACTTCGTGCATATACTGATAGAAATA
>JAEDOE010000161.1 GCA_016302095.1 Anaerovibrio sp.
GGGAGATGTATCGATGCATAAGAAATTTTTGATGGGCAACGAGGCTATTGCCCTGGGGGCGCTGGCTGCCGGGGTAAGGCTGGTGGCAGGATATCCGGGCACTCCTTCCACGGAAGTTTTGGAGACGGTGGCAAAGCACCGCTTGCCTGAGACCTATGTGGAGTGGTCAATCAACGAAAAGACCGCCATGGAAGTGGGGGCAGGTGCCGCTTATGGTGGAGCCAGGGTGCTGGTTACCATGAAGCAGGTGGGGCTGAACGTGGCGGCGGATCCCCTCATGTGCCTTGAGTACATAGGCGTCAAGGGGGGCATGGTAGTGCTGGTGGCAGATGACCCGGGGCCTATTTCCTCCCAGACGGAGCAGGATACCAGGCATTTTTCCCGCTTTGCCAAGCTGCCTTGCTTTGATCCGTCTACGGTGCAGGAGGCCTACGAGATGGTGCAGGAGGCCTTTGAGTATTCTGAGAAGTACGGCACGCCGGTATTTTTCCGCAGCACTACCCGTGTGTCCCACGGTTATGCCTCTATAGAGGTCAAGGACCGGGAGGAATACAGGCAGGTAGTGCCGGAGGGCTTTGTGAAGGATACGAAGCGCTGGGTGATTTTCCCGCGCCTCAGCTATCAGGCACATATCAATATCGAGGCCCGCAATGAGAAGCTTGGCAAGGTGTTTTCCGGCTATGGTCGGAACTTTATCATCCCTGCAGATGCACAGGTCAGCAGTGACAGTGTTTTGTGCCGCAGGGGTGTTGCCACAGGCGGCTTCAGCTTTACCTATGTCAATGAGGCCATGGCGGAGCTGGGGCAGCTCCGGGAGCTGAAGGTCTCCACCCCTCATCCTTTTCCTGAGGATTTGGCAGTGGAGTTTTTACAGGGATTGGATGAAGTGCTCTGCGTAGAGGAGCTGGACCCTGTGCTTGAGCGGGAGCTTACCTATATCTGCGGCAAGTATCACCTGCCGGTAAAGATACTGGGGAAGCTTACCCATGATGTGAAAAATTCCGGGGAAAATACCCGTGACAGCGTCATGGACAACCTGGCCGCTTTTATGGGCAAGGCAAGGCCACAGTCAGGCGCCCTGACGGCAGAGGAGCTGTCAGATATGCCGGAACTGCCGGTACGGCCGCCGGTGCTGTGCGCAGGCTGTCCGCACCGGGCATCCTTCTATGCGGTGAAGCAGGCAATGAAGGGCAGGAAGACCATCTTCTGCGGCGATATCGGCTGCTACACCATGGGCAACGCCATGCCACTCGACATGGTGGACACCTGCCTCTGCATGGGGGCAGGGCTGGGCATCGCCCAGGGTGTGAACCACATGGAGCCCGATACCAGTTGCTTCGCCTTTGTGGGTGACTCCACCTTCTTTGCGGCAGCTATTCCCAGCGTGATAAATGCTGTGTACAATCAGGCGGAAATGACCTTGATTGTGCTGGACAATTCTACTACAGCCATGACCGGCCATCAGCCTCATCCTGGCACCGGGCGTACCATGATGGGGGATGTGGTGAACAAGGTCAGCATTGAGGGGATTTTGCGAGGCATCGGGCTGGAATTTGTAGAAACAGTCAATCCTCTTGATTTGCAGGCGTCCATAGATACCGTGAAAAAGGCGGCAGGCCTGCCAGGCGTCAAGGCGATTATCTTCAAATATCCGTGCATTGCCATCGAAAAGCCTGAGGGGTGCATGGCAGTGGACAGCAGCAAGTGCATCAACTGCCGCAAGTGCATCAGGGAGCTGGGCTGCCCTGCTTTGATTATCCGTGACAATCAGGTGGTAATCGATGAAACTCTGTGCACAGGCTGCGGCCTTTGCAGCCAGGTCTGCCCGGTACAGGCGATAGGAGGTGCCAGCCATGAGTAAAGGCCAGGAGAAAAAAGGCAATGATGAAAGCAGGAATATTGTGCTGTGCGGCGTAGGCGGCCAGGGAACCATCCTTGCCTCCAAGCTGATTTCGGCTGCCTCCATGGCAAAGGGCATGGAGGTGCGCAGTGCCGAGACCATCGGCATGGCTCAGCGGGGCGGCTCCGTGTTCAGCCATATCCGCCTGGGCAGTGGTGCCCAGTGCCCTATGAATGCCGCAGGCACGGCAGATATTATCCTGGGCTTTGAGCCGGGGGAGACGGTGCGCATGCTGCCGTATCTGAAGAAGGGCGGCATGGTGGTGGTCAGCTCCCGTCCTGTGATGCCGGTGACGGCGGCCCTGGCTGGTTCTGACTACAACGGCGCAGCCATGATAGAGTACCTCCGGGCAAAGGCTGGCAGGGTTGTGGTGGTCGATACGGAAAAGGCATGCCGTGAGCTGGGCTCAGGCAAAATCGTGAACCTGCTGCTCCTGGGAGTGGCTGCTGCCAGCGGCCAGCTGGGGCTCACTGTCGAGGACATCAGGCAGGCGGTGAAGCTGAAAGTGCCGGCCAAATTCCATGAGCTGAACTTCCGGGCATTGGAGTATGCAGAAAAGCTGGCGCAATAATATGCTGATATGATTGCAGGTAAGAAGGACAGGAGGCAAAGCAAGGTATGCAGATTTCAGAAGCACAGATAAAGCTGGTCAATGACCGCATCCAGGCATTGGTCAGGGCGGAGAGTTTCTACGGCAAAAAGCTGGAGGAAGCAGGCATAGAAAAGATTGAGACGGCAGAGGATTTTCTCAAGCTGCCTTTTTCTGAGAAAAATGATTTGCGGGAGGCATATCCCCTGGGGCTGAGAACAGCTCCTGAGGAAGATATTGTGCGTATTCACTCATCCTCAGGCACTACGGGGCTGCCTGTCATCATTCCTTATACCCAGAAGGATGTGGATGACTGGGCATTGATGTTTGCCCGCTGCTATGAGATGGCAGGGCTGACAAAGAAGGACAGGGTGCAGATTACGCCGGGTTACGGCCTGTGGACTGCCGGTATCGGCTTTCAGGCAGGTGCGGAAAGGCTGGGGGCCATGGTGGTGCCTATGGGGCCGGGCAACACTGACAAGCAGCTGCAGATGATGCAGGACATGCAGAGCACGGTGCTCTGTGCTACCTCCTCCTATGCCCTGCTCCTGGCAGAGGAAATCCAGAAGCGCGGCATCCGTGACAAGATTTACCTGAAGAAGGGCGTCATTGGCTCCGAGCGGTGGGGCCAGAAGATGCGTGACCGCATTTCCAGCGAGCTGGGCATCGAGCTGTACGACATTTACGGACTGACGGAGATTTATGGCCCGGGCATCGGCATCAGCTGCAAATATGACAACGGCATGCATTACTGGGATGATTATATTTATCTGGAAATCATCGACCCTGTTACCCTGCAGCCGGTGGCTGACGGGGAGTGGGGCGAGATTGTCATCACCACCCTGGTGAAGGAAGGGGCGCCGCTGATCCGCTACCGTACCCACGATATGTCCAGGATTATTCCGGGGGATTGCCAGTGCGGCAGCAAGTACCCTCGCATCGATGTGATTGCCGGGCGTACTGATGACATGATGAAAATCAAGGGCGTCAATGTATTCCCTAAGCAGATTGAGGAAATCCTCCAGCAGTTCCCTGAGCTGTCCAGCGAGTACCAGATTCGCATCTCCCATCTGGACGGCAAGGACACCATGCGCATCTATGTGGAGACCAACGGCTCCGTGGATTTCCTGGATATGGCAAAGCGGGTGGCAAGCCGCGTAAAGAGCAGGATTGGCTTCACGCCGCTGGTAAAGGTAGTAGAAATCGGCCTGCTGCCTCGTAGCGAGAAAAAGACCAAGCGCGTCATTGACGAGCGTTATAATTAATAAAAAATTACCTGGCATCCCCTTGCTTTAGCCATGGGGATGCTAAATTAGGTAATGATGTGAAAAGAAAAAATCACAAAAAATTGTTGACATAATAGTGATGATGTGATAATATATTATTGTTGTTTGGCACTAGATGACTTGCTTAGCAACCATTGCCGAAGTGGCGGAATTGGCAGACGCACTTGACTCAAAATCAAGCGTAGTTACCCTACGTGCCGGTTCGAGTCCGGCCTTCGGCACCATTGAA